>CAZLJI010000141.1:0-6488 GCA_964559565.1 uncultured Ignavibacteriaceae bacterium
GGGAATTCCATTCCACCGCCGCCTGATCTTCCATTATTAAAAGCTACTACTGAAGGAAAAGGAAATTTTACTCCCGGCATTTCGTAAGAGAAATAATTAATTAATTCTTTAGATGCTTCTGCAACATCATAGAAATCAGGCGAATCAACAGGATAAACTGCCTGAACAAAAACTGATTGATTGTTACTACTGTCAATAATAGTTTTTACTCCATCCCACAAATAACAGTCACTTAATGCAAATGCGAAATCAGAAACATTATTTGCCTTGTAAGCCCAGGTATTCTTGTTTTCATCATTATTATAAATTGTAGAAAGATTAAGATCAGTCGTAGTTACAATTCTTACAACTTCATCTGATTCCTTTGCATTCAAATATCTTGCAAAGATATTTTCAGAAAGTACTTCTTCAGGATTTTGTAGTTCGCCTGTTGCCCAAACACCAAAATTGTTTGGTAGTGTGATACTCACATCAAAATTTGAAAAATCATTATAAAACTCTACCTGTCCGCCGTAGTTGTAATAATCCCATCCTTCTATATCATCATAAACTGCAACCTGAGGATACCAGTAACCAACGAATACAGTAGTTGAATCATAGACTCCCATCCGTAAAGTTGCTTTGGGTGAAAGATTAAAACTCCAACCAATTGTCAGATCAATCGACGAATTAGGGACCACAGGTTCTGAAAGATAAATGACTGCAATTGTATTAGTTACTCTGAATATGCTTCGATTTTCTAAGTTAATCGACTTGTCATCAACTTCAATTTTAGTGATTGTTACACCATCGGAAATTCCTTCAGGATTAACTGAATAATCTCTAGCACTTCCCTTCTTAAAAATATTTGGATACAATCTGAGTACTATACGTGTTAGTGAGTCTGGACTGTTATTATAGTAGGTTATTTTTTCGTTACCGACTATTTCATAAGTAGAAGGAATAACTTCCACATCTATTTTGTAATCGGCGGAGTTCTGCCAGTATTCTTTCCCGGGTTTGCCATCGGGAGAGCGTGTTCCCTTTTCATAAGCTGATTGAATATTTCTTGGAATGAATAATTTTTTCTGGCTCAATGAAATTGTTGAGAGGGAGATTATGATAAGCGCGATAATAATGTTGATGTTCTTCAATTAAATACCTCGATTCCTTAAGGCGGGTAGATTACTTTTTATTTATTCAAACAAGGATTTTGTATCACCCTGGTTTAATTTATTCTTCCCGAATCTTTTATAAGCTAGTACAGTGGCCTCCCTTCCCCTTGAAGTTCTTTGAATAAATCCTTGCTGAATCAGAAATGGTTCGTAGACTTCTTCTATTGTTCCAGGGTCTTCGTTAACTGCGACAGATAAAGTATTTAACCCAACTGGTCCCCCATTATATTTTTCAATTATTGCCAGAATAATTTCCTTATCCATTTCGTCAAGACCAAAATCATCCACTTCAAGAGCAATGAGAGCTTTTTTCGCTACTTCAAGATCAATTTTCTTCTTGTTGTCATAATCAGCAAAGTCTCTCGTTCTTCTTAAAAGTCGGTTAGCTATTCTCGGAGTTCCGCGTGAACGTTTTGCTATTTCAAAAGATGCATCTTCATCAACTTCAACATTGAGTATTTTGGAAGAACGTAAAATTATTTTTTGAATACTTTCTGCTTCATAATAATCCAGTCTGAATTTTATACCGAATCTGTCTCTCAATGGTGATGTTAACATTCCTGCTCTCGTTGTTGCACCAACAAGAGTATATTTAGGAAGACTAAGTTGAATTGTTCTAGCATTCGGTCCGCTGTCAATCATTATATCCAGCTTATAATCTTCCATAGCTGAGTAAAGATATTCCTCAACAACTGGACTCAACCTATGAATCTCATCGATAAACAGTACAGATTTTTCTTCAAGGTTTGTGAGTATGCCAGCAAGATCGCCGGGCTTTTCAAGCACAGGACCAGAAGTCACTTTGAGCTTAACTCCCATTTCGTTAGCAATAATATAAGCAAGAGTTGTCTTTCCTAATCCTGGAGGACCGGTCAGCAATGAATGATCAAGCGCTTCATCTCTTTTTTTTGCTGCCGAAATAAATATATTCAGATTATCTGTGATCTTCTGCTGTCCGCTAAAATCTTTAATGCTTAATGGACGGATTGATTGCTCAAAGTTTTTTTCTTCTTCAGTAAGATTCGGATCAGTGGATTTTGTTTTACGCATCAATCGTATTTTTAAATGTTATTATTGCTGAAGGAAATTTATCAAAAAGATTGCAAATCTACCTATGCTGTCTGCCCAGTTATCATGTGACAAGTTCCTTATTTCGAATTTTCAGTTTATGGATAACTAACACCATTACCATCATCAATGTTAACATTACCAGCGCTGCATAGAAAGATTGCCACCCAGAAAAACTTTCACCCCAGAGAATTTTAAGTCCCGGCGTCCAAATGCTTCCATAGAGAATAATAAGATGAACAACGTAAATTAAAAGAGTATTTCTTCCAACAAGAATTATTAAATGAGGAATCTTTTCAACCCTTAATGATATATATGAAACTACAGCAGTGAGTAATAGAACAAATCCCATTCTGAAAAAAATTGTATTTGGTGAAGCTTGTGGATTGATGTTTTCAATGTCATATGCCTGAAGCATTAAATAACTGACTAGAGCAACTAATGAAAACGCCGTACCGAATATCAGCAATAATTTGCTGAACCGTGAAGATTTAAATACCATTGGATTTTCGGCAAGAAAGCTTCCTAGAACAGCACCTGAAATTACATAACCTGCCCAGGGAAATAGAGGGAAAAGCGAACCAGATCCACTGTACAAATACGCTGCGATTGGTGCTGGCAGATAGGAGTTCCAGCTAATATTTTCCATAAATAGTGAAGCGAGGAAAATCAAAGCTGCACTTATTATAAAAGTAATCGTAAAATTTAACTTGAGTTTCTCAGTAAAAAACAAAATCAACAGCAATAACAAAAGACTGAAACCTATTAACTGCAATACATCTACAATAAAAAATATTTGCCAGGCTTCTGCTGTTACTTCAGAAAAATCTACAATTGTCCATGATGGATATCTCAGAATATACCCAATGAACAATAAAAGAAATGCTCTGCGAAAACCTTTTTTAACACGATAATTTTCTTCAAATGGTTTTTTAACAGATTTGAACAAGTAGGTAAAAGTAGCGCCTGCAGTAAACATAAATATTGGAGCTGTCATACCGCGAAGAAAGTACCATATATTATAGATAGGATACTCTGTTGTTCTCAATCCCTCTGAGAGTAACACATCGACAGTATGTCCTTGCACCATTTGCAGAACTGCAATAGCACGAAGTAAATCAATAAATATGACTCTATGTTTTGATTCTGATGAATGCATTAATATTGATACATCATTGTAAGAGACTTAAGAAATTTAGCAATAAAAAAGCCCGCTAAAAAGCGGGCTGTTGAATAACATATATTTTTCAATCAGGAAATATCAATTGTTCTTAGTTTTATTTTTTCGCTCTTTGGAAGATGAACTATCAACTGACCGTTATCATACTTCGCACTGATTTTTGCCTTATCAATTGAATCGGAGATTTTAAACTTCCTGAAATAATTCCCCAATTCATTTTCATTCAGGATATAATTCCTGTTAATTGTTTCATCATAATTTATTCTTCCAAATATGATCAGCGATTCTTCAATAACTTTCACCTGCACTTCACTCCTTAAAACACCGGGCATATTTGCTATCAGGACAAAATCATCAGCATTTTCATAAATATCCGCTGAAGGCGACACATTATTCTGTGTTCTTAATATTTCTTCGATTGAATAATTGTTTAAAGCTTTTACTGCGATTATTTCTTTACTATCTGACATTATTAACTCCTTTTCTGATATTCGTTTCCAGGAATATTGGAGGGATCAGAAAAAACTAATCCCTCGTTAAAGAATTTTACTTGTCTTTATTATCGTTGTCGTCAACCACTTCGTATGAAGCATCCTGCACATTATCTTTTTGGTCTTTAGGTTGTTCCGGACCACTTGCAGTTTGCTGCTGTTCTGCAGTTTGCTGACCTGCCTGCTGATAAAGTTGAGAAGCTATTTCATTCCACACCTTGTTCAATGACTCCGTAGCAGCCTTTATCTGATCAGAATTATTAGTAGCTATCGCATCTTCAACTTTCTTGATTTCAGTTTCAAGCTTTGACTTTGCGTCGGCAGAAAGTTTGTCTTTCATTTCCTCCATCTGCTTTTTGGTTTGGAATACAAGACTGTCAGCCTGGTTTCTTATCTCAACGCTTTCTTTCTTCTTCTTATCTTCTGCTGCATGCTCTTTAGCATCACGTTGCATTTTTTCAATTTCCTCTTTGCTCAAACCACTTGAGGAAGTAATTCTTATGCTCTGTTCTTTATTTGTCGCTTTATCCTTAGCAGCAACGTGAAGTATACCGTTGGCATCAATATCAAATGTAACTTCAATCTGCGGAATACCGCGTGGTGCCGGTGGAATGCCATCAAGATGGAATCTGCCAAGTGTTCTGTTATCTGCAGCCATTGGCCTTTCGCCTTGTAGAATATGAATCTCTACAGATGGTTGACTATCAGAAGCAGTTGAAAATATTTCGCTCTTCTTTGTCGGAATAGTTGTGTTCGAATCGATCAACTTTGTCATAACACCACCAAGTGTTTCAATACCAAGTGATAATGGTGTAACATCAAGAAGTAAAACATCCTTTACATCACCAGCTAAAACACCACCCTGTATTGCTGCACCGACTGCCACTACTTCATCAGGATTGACTCCTTTATGCGGTTCTCTACCAAACAGATCCTTTACAAGCTGTTGAACCATAGGTATTCTGGTTGAACCACCTACAAGTATTACTTCGTGAATATCTGATTGTGAAACTCCGGCATCTTTCATCGCCTGCTGACAAGGAATTTTTGTTCTGTCAACTAAATCGTGAATGAGTTGTTCAAATTTTGACCTACTCAAGTTTATGTTTAAGTGCTTTGGTCCATCCTGAGTAGCAGTAATAAACGGAAGATTTACATCCGTTGCGTTAGATGAAGATAATTCAACTTTTGCCTTCTCAGCAGCTTCTTTCAATCTTTGTAAAGCCATAGGATCTTTTTTGAGATCAATACCTTCAGCCTTTTTAAATTCATCTGCTAAATAATCTATTAACCTCTGATCGAAGTCATCTCCGCCAAGATGAGTATCACCATTAGTTGATTTTACTTCGAACACGCCTTCACCTAATTGCAGTATAGATACATCGAATGTTCCTCCGCCCAAATCATAAATTGCAACTACATGATCTCTTGTTTTCTTATCTAATCCATATGCAAGTGCTGCAGCGGTTGGTTCGTTAATTATTCTCTTCACATGTAACCCGGCGATTTCACCAGCGTCTTTTGTTGCCTGTCTTTGAGAATCATTAAAGTACGCAGGAACTGTTATAACTGCTTCGGTGACTGGCTGACCTAGATAATCTTCTGCTGTCTTTTTCATCTTCTGCAAAATCATTGCACTTATTTCCGGCGGAGAATAAACTCTATCCTGAATTTTTACTCTTGCAGAATTGTTGTCTCCTGTGACGACTTCATAAGGCACTTCACTTCTTTCAGTTCCAACTTCATTAATGAATCTGCCCATAAATCTTTTTATAGAAAAAACCGTGTTCTTCGGATTTGTTATTGCCTGCCTCTTTGCCGGCTGACCAACAAGTCGTTCACCTGATTTTGTAAATGCAACAACTGATGGAGTTGTTCTTCCTCCCTCAGAATTTGGTATAACCACCGGATCGTTTCCTTCCATAACTGCAACGCAGGAATTTGTTGTTCCGAGGTCTATCCCTATTATTTTACCCATTTGATTACTCCTTTATAATATATTTTGAAAATTTCTATTTCAATTTCAATTGTGGTTTATTTATAAACTTGCATTAATAAACTCCCTCGTAAACCAATAAAAATGCCAGATAAGTATTGTGCCTATAAGTCATTATAATAATTGATGTTAACAGATTTTGATTAATTTAAAATTAATTTGTGGGTCGTCAGACAGCTTGACAGTTTGGCACTCTATGTTTGCCAAAAGTCTATTATGATGACAAAGTAGCCTTATGTTGAATCTATATCCTGACATAGAGTCGAAGCGATTTAACATCAAGGAGATTTGAAGTTTAGTAGTTCAAATTCAATAGTAGGACTTTAAAGATTTCAAATTAGAATGAGTCAACTTCAATTCTTAATGTGAATTATTCAAAGCCAAATGAGTAATTTTACTCAGAGTAAAAGGAGATTAAATGTTCGAACTGGAAAATTTTGACATCAAGTTAGAGACTGAATTTATTGGCAGAAATTTCATTTATTGTGATGAGATTGAATCAACCAATACTGAACTTCTTGCAGGAAAGCAGCTATATAAAAAATCAGGTACCGTATTGCTCGCAGAAAAGCAATTGGCTGGTAAAGGCAGAAAAGACA
>CAZLJI010000142.1:0-6459 GCA_964559565.1 uncultured Ignavibacteriaceae bacterium
AACTCACGGACGCTGATGGACTTTCTCAAAGTACAATCTTTGCAATGATCCAGGATAAGGATGGATATTTATGGCTTGGAACGATTGACGGCTTAAATCGTTATGATGGATATGAGTTCAGAGTGTATATAAATGATGCTTCCAGTCCTTCATCGATATCGGACAATTTTATTTCTGCGCTTTTCGAAGACAGTGATGGATTTATCTGGGTAGGTACCGTTAATGGATACTTAAACCGTTTTAACAAGAAAACAGAAGTCTTTAAAAGATATTTTATTAATGATTTCTTCTCCGGGACTAAAAGTTCCGAATCGGATTTTTATGATTATCCTCTCGCTTTCTCTAGAAATCAAATCAATACAGTCACTTCAATCACTGAAGACAAAGATGGTTCCTTGTGGATTGGAACCTGGGGCAATGGTTTAATAAAGTTCGATAGAAAAAAAGGTAGTGGGATTCATTTCTACAATGATCCTTACAACCCTCAAAGTTTAAGCTCAAACCGGGTCATTGATATAATTTCAGATAGAAATAGTGATTTATGGATTGCAACATTTGGCGGCGGTTTAAATAAGCTAGTTACAGATGAAAATAATGGAAGTGATCAAAGTAAAATACAACCAACTAACTTTTTACGATACAGATCAAATGAGAACAATAAATTTACTTTAAGTGATGATAAAACAATCAGCATATATGAAGATAAAGATGGAAATATTTGGGTTGGAACTTTTCATGGCGGTCTCAACAAGCTAGATACAAATAATAAATTACTTCCAGCAGACAAAGTAAAATTCAAAAGCTATCAAGAAAGCAAGAATCTCATCAATACTATCTCAGATAATACTGTAATGGCAATCACGCAAGATTCTGAAGGCTATTTATGGATTGGCACCTTCGGTGGCGGCATTGACAGATTGAATATTAAAACTGAATCATTTACTAATTTTTCAAAAGTTTCAGTGCCGCAAAATTCCTTTAACGATGTTGAAATACTTTCATTATTTGTTGACAGATCAGGAATATTATGGGCTGGTTCACATCTTGGTGAAGGTGTTACAAAAATTCAAAAGTTTTATTCCAAATTCGAATTGATAAATAGTCGTTCAGCAGGAGGATTAAAACTAAATGATGATGTTGTCTGGTCATTATTCAAAGACAGCAAAGATAATTTATGGGTTGGAACGTACAGAGGCGGTGTTAATGTGCTGAACTTTGCAACAAATCAATCAAAGATATACAGAAAATTACCTGATCAAATTAATTCTATAGACGATAATCATATCAGATCTATCACCGAAGATAAACTTGGAAATATTTGGATAGGAACTTATAGCGGAGGATTGAACAGAATCGACAGGTCTGGTCAAATAGTTGAAATATTTAAAAATGAACCGGGTAATTCAAATTCTCTGTCTGCAAATCAGGTTCTGGACATATTTGTTGAATCAAAAAGTGTGATTTGGATTGCAACTTTTGGCGGTGGATTAAATAAACTCACCTTCGCTGAAAATTCTTCTGGCGATCCGGCATTTAAATTTTATAAGAATAATCCATCCGACCCTAACTCCCTATCAGATGATCGTGTCTATAGAATTTTAAAGGACAGCAAAGAAAATTACTGGATAGGAACCTATGGAGGAGGACTTAACAAATTTGATGAACGAAAAGGTTCATTCGAAGTTTTTTTTCCCGATCCTCAAAATCCACAATCAGCATTGAACGAAAAAATACTTTCCATTTATGAATCTTCAAACGGTATCATCTGGATAGGAACATCAGGTGGAGGATTAAATCAATTTAACCCTGCTAAAAAATCATTTAAAAATTACTCATTAGCACAAGGATTGACGAGCTCGGTAGTATATGGAATTCTTGAAGATAGTAATTCAAATTTATGGCTTAGCACTGATGATGGAATATTTCTATTCAATACTAATACTGAAAAATTTACTCAATTCGGGATTGAGGACGGTGTTCAAAGTCTTGAATTCAGTGGTGGAGCTTACTTTAAAGATTCAAATGGCATTATGTATTTCGGCGGAATTAATGGCTTTAATTATTTCAACCCGGACAGCATTACAATAAATCAATATGTTCCGCCTGTTGTAATTAGTAACATAAAAGTTATGGATTCAAGAGTGAATGGAGAGACTAATGAATTAATATTATCACATGACCAGAATTTTATTTCGATCGAATTCTCTGCGCTAGACTTTTCAGTTCCCAAAAGAAATAGATACAGCTACATCCTCGAAGGTTTTCAGAAGTCGTGGACTTTTACCGATGGTTCAAGCAGAACTGCAATTTATACCAACCTTCCTGCCGGCGAATTTACTTTTATGGTTAAAGGAACTAATTCAGATGGAATTTGGAGTGAGGACGCAGCTTCAATAAGAATAATTATTAATCCACCATTCTGGCAGACGTGGTGGTTCGTTACACTGGTAGTAATTTTAATTGTATTTTTCATTTACTATCTTGGAACCATACGAGTAAAAAGTCAGCTAGAAATTGAAAAACTGAAATTAAAAATAGCATCTGATCTGCATGATAATATTGGAGCTGGTTTAACTGAGATTTCCATATTGAGCGAGGTTGCTGAAAGAAGCGAAGGTCATTCAAGTTCAGTTGTTAAAAAGGATTTGCAAAAAATAAGCGAAACTGCTCGCGAGTTAGTTGACTCAATGAGCGATATTGTTTGGGTTGTTAATCCGCAAAGAGATTCATTGCACGACTTGATAGTAAAGCTAAAAGATTCGTACAATGAATTCTTCAGTACAATTGGAATTTCGTTCCAGGTAAATAATGTTGAGAAGAGCGATGATATCAAGCTGCCAATGGATTACAAACAAAATCTTTTACTGATGTTTAAAGAGGCAATAAACAACGCTATAAAGCACAGTGGCTGTAAGAAATTAAAACTTGAAGCTTTTTATAAAAATGACATAATTGAAATTGAGTTAAAAGATGACGGTGCAGGTTTTGATTTTAATGAAGTTAATTTTGGTAACGGAATAAAAAACATGGAAAACCGGGCAAAGAAAATAAAAGGTAAATTAAGCTGGCGGTCACAGGTTGGAGGAGGGACTACTGTTGTCTTCACTGGTAAGCTGGGTAAAATTAACCGAATCAAATCACTTTTCAATTAATTTATCGGAACATAAATGATCAACGTTGCAATAGTTGAAGATAATGATACAATAAGGGAAGGATTAGCTGCACTTATCAACGGAACGACCGGTTACAAAAGTGTTGGTATGTTCCGCGATTGTGAAAGTTTCCTGGTTAAACTCAATACGCTGGATGTAAATGTTGTTTTGATGGACATTGCCCTTCCTGGAATCAGCGGAATTGAGGGAGTGAAGGAAGCAAAAAAAATAAAACCTGATATAGATATTCTCATGCTTACGATTTACGAAGACAGTGAAAAAGTTTTTGATGCACTCTGTGCAGGTGCTTGCGGATATTTGGTAAAAAAAACTCCTCCATCCAAGCTTCTTGAGGCAATTAAAGAGGTTTACGAAGGTGGTTCACCGATGAGCAGCCAGATTGCAAGACAGGTTATTACTGCTTTTAAAGAATCAAAGGATACTAAAGATGACAGCCAGGAATTCGAACTTAGTTCAAGAGAAAAAGAAGTTATTAATATTCTGGCTGGCGGGAATAACTATCAGCAAATAGCTGATCAGCTTTTCATAAGTGTGGATACAGTGCGCCATCATATCAAAAACATCTACAAAAAACTTCATGTACACACACAGTCTGAAGCGGTAGCCAAGGCAATCCGTAAGAAAATTATCTAAAACAGCATCTACCTACATAGATATGTAGTATCTGACTCTTCTCAAAAGCTGACAACTAAATAATTACATAATCGTGTAATTGCTTCCCTTCAATATTCTGCTAGTTTTAAACCAGAGATTAAGAACACTCATTTTACTGAATCTAAATCTCATTCAATACGAATTTGAGTAGTTCAATAAACATAAAAGGGTGCGCAAATGGAAACAACAATTACCAAAAAGGAACTAAGCAATCCTATTTCGGATTTGATTAGTGATGAAATTTATGATCTGCTTTTGTCCCGCGGATTAATAAATGAGAGAGCAGTAAGAGATTACATCATCAGGAAAAAATTTAAATCTCTGCGTGCGCAGAAACTAAGAACCGGAGATGCGATTGATTCTTTAAGGGAAGAATATCCTTACCTGCAGTTTGACACAATTAGAAAAATTGTTCACAATCCACCAAAGAGTTTAGCTAACTAGATAACGCCCTCCATGTGCGATCACCTCATTTGCCACGTGGGGTGATCCACTTCTTAAAATATATTTTTAAGTCTTTAAAGGCTGATGTTCTGGCTTAAGTAAATCGTTAACTTCTTTCACAGGATTAAAAGTAATCTTCGGCACTTCAATAAAAACTGTTAGCCAATAATACATACCACCATTCCACAAACCGGGAAGCTCGAGAGCTTTTAATTCCTTGCCATCTTTGGATTTCATCGTTATTAATCCTGTCTCCGGATTAGAGAATGTTTCCAGTTTGAAATGGTTGCCCTTATAATCTTTCAATCCGCAGATAAGATCAACAGGATTAAAATGTGTCGCTTCATTATAAATTCTTGCTTGATTTTTATCTGAAAGTTCAACCTGAGCACCTTCGACTATCTGTTTTGTAACTTCTCCATTTTCACCTTCTACCCAAAATGGACTTCCACCAGGATGATCTTCCTTTTTTACCATTCCACAAATACGAATCGGACGATTAAGAAAATTAAATAAGTAATTCTTCTTTTCAGTTAGTGTTTTGGTTTTCAACTTATCAGATATATCAACTTCTAACTCTTCATTTAGAAACTTGAGGGTTTCACTAATTAATCTTTCTTCTACTTTTTCCTTTTCAAGCTTTTCCAGAAATGAGAAAACTTTTTCCTGTAAAGCAATAAGATAGCCGCCTAGAATTTTTTTGTATTTGTAAGTTTCATCTCTAAGATGATCGGGAACAATATTATCTATATTCTTAATTGATACGATATCTGCCTTAAGATCATTTAGATTTTTAAGTAAAGCGCCGTGTCCACCGGGTCTGAAAACAATCTTTCCATTTTCATCTCTGAATGGTTTATTGTCCAACGTAACCGACACTGTATCAGTTGAAGGGCTTTGAAATGAAAAGTTAATTTCAAACTTCCAGCCCTGTTTGTTGTACTTTTCAAAAATCGAGTTGAATAACTTTTTTATTTCTTCCTCATGCTCAGATGAAATTGTAAAATGAACTTTCAAAAATTTATTTCTATCTGCTGAATAATTCATAGCTTCAACTAAATGCTCTTCAAATGCTGATCTTGATTCTTCAGGATATGAGTGAAAGTAAATACAACCCTTTGGAAGGTTGGCATAATTCAATCCAATATTATCAGTTACAAAATGAATTACATCAGATATATTTTCAGCAGCAACTAAATCTTCTAATTTTTTCCCTCTTTTATCAACTTTCTTTTTTAATTCATTATAGAATGCAAAGCGATGTATATTTTCAAAAAACTCAACTACTGCTTTACTATCTTCATCACCTTTCTCGGCGAGTTTTTTAATCTCTCGATAATCAGAATTTTCATATTTCACTAATGCAGATAACTGCTTTTTGAACATTCTTGTGGCAGCACCAGAAGCAGGGACAAACTTAATTACTCTTCCCTCATCTAATGCCGAAAAATACTTACTAAAGTAACTCTCCTGTTCTGCTTTGGATATAACTTTTAATCCATTTCCTATTACGCAAGGTCTCAGTAGCCTTACGAAAGGTATCCCCTTGTTAAAAATTTTAATTTGCTCAATTATTAGCTCAGGAGAAAGCTGAAGACCAGCTTCAGACTCTAATTCATTTTTTAAAGATTCAAGCTCTTGTATGTTCATATCACTTTTTTGTTCTTAAATGATTATTCTTATAACAAAAATAATTAAATAAATTTAGCTGTTAAATAAACGAGATATTTAATCTGGAACACATAATTCACATAAATGAAAATACACCCCTGGAAAAAGTTAACGATCCTTTATTGAAGGAAAGAAAAATTTCACTATTCATCAAAAGAGAAGATCTTAACCATCCCCAGATTTCTGGAAATAAGTGGCATAAGTTGAAGCACAATCTACAGGAAGCCAGAAAGCAAGGTAAAGATACACTTTTAACATTCGGCGGAGCTTACTCTAATCATATTTATGCTACCGCTGCCGCAGGAAAGATTTTTGATTTTAATACCATTGGAATAATCAGAGGAGAAGAGCACTTGCCTCTTAATCCAACTCTTTCGTTTGCTAAAGAGAGCGGAATGAAGTTTTTTTATTTAGATAGAAGCTCTTACAGAAAAAAGAATGCACCTGAAATAATTAATCAGCTCGGGGAAAAATTTGGTGACTTCTATTTAATTCCCGAAGGCGGCACCAACGAGCT
>CAZLJI010000143.1:0-940 GCA_964559565.1 uncultured Ignavibacteriaceae bacterium
CGACAATTAGTGCAATAGGAATTTTGTAATCGACATCTGTATAATTCTTTGCGTTCTCCAATGACGAGCCAACAATCCAGAAACCTTTTTCTTTCAATTCATCAATTGTCTGAGAAAGATTATTTACCTGGCAGATTTTCAGATGTTCGGTTGCACCTGCAGAAACTTTTGTGACTGTCGAAGTGATTGTTGCACTGTTATGTTTTGTGAGAATAATTCCATTTACTCCGCTGCACTCAGCAGAACGAAGTATTGCACCAACATTGTGCGGGTCCTGAATTTCATCCAGAATTAGAATTAATGGGTATGAAGATTTCTTTGCTTCAGAAAGTATTTTATCAAAAGAAGAAAATTTAAAATCCTGCTTGAGTGCGATTACTCCCTGTGCATTTTGACTTGGTGCGTAAGTTCTGAATCGTTCTAGTGGAATCTGGTTGCATTTAATGCCCCGTTTTTTTGCTGCAACACGGATTGCATTTATTATATTCCCCTGCTGACCGAATAACAAATAAACCTGTTCAATCTCTTCATTTGAGTTCAGTGCTTCAAGTACAGGTTTTCTTCCTATGATGATGTTCATCTCTGTGCAAGGTTAGCCACGAATTCACGAATTGAATCGAGCTTGACTTTCTCTTCAGTACCAGTAGACATATTCTTTAAATTCATCATTCCTTGTTTATACTCATCGCCGCCAATGAATAGAACATATTTTGCATTTAATTTATTCGCTTCTCTCATTTGTGCTTTTACGCTTCTTTGCAGGTAATCAAAATCAACTGAAAGATTTTCTTTTCTTAATTTACCTGCAAGTTCACTGACAACAGATTCTAAATCATTATCAATCCTGATCAGGTAAACATCAATTGATTGTTCCGGTACAGCAAAACTTTTTTCGTTTTCGCACGCAAGAAGTATTCTTTCAATTCCTGCAGCAAATCCT
>CAZLJI010000143.1:950-6419 GCA_964559565.1 uncultured Ignavibacteriaceae bacterium
AGATGGCAGCTTTTGCATTTAGCGTATCAAATATGGTTTCAATTAATAAATCATATCTTCCACCACCAACAAGCGCTGTTTGTGCACCAACACTTCCACTGTCAATTTCAAAAGTAAGTTTTGTGTAATAATCCAATCCTCGCACAAGTGCCGGATCAATCTGAAATTGAATTCCGGATACTTTGAGCTGGTTTTTAACAATCTCGAAATCCATTTTACTTTCTTCATCAAGATGATCAATTAGCTTTGGTGCATCTTTAATTATTTTTTGATCTGATTCTACTTTGCTGTCAAATATTCGGAGGATGTTCGTTTCAAAACGTCTTCTACTGTCCTCGGAAAATTTATCTTTTTTATCAGTAAGGAAATTTTTGAGAAGCTGTTTGTATTTCTCTCTGGTTTCAGGAGTGCCGAGTGAATTTATTTTAACAGTCAGATTTTTTAACCCGAGAGATTTTAGAATTTCGTACGACATCTGGATCATTTCAGCATCAAGCAGAGGAGATTTACTTCCTATTGCCTCGGCACCGAACTGATGAAATTGTCTGAATCTGCCAGCCTGCGGTCTTTCTTGTCGAAACATTGGAGAAATATAGAACAACTTAACCAAAGATTGCTGTGCACCAAGCGAGTGTTCAACATATGCACGAACAACTGCGGCAGTCATTTCAGGTTTTAGCGTGAGACTTGTATCACTTCTATCTTTAAAAGTATACATCTCCTTACCGACGATATCTGTTTCCTCACCAATACCTCTGGCAAACAAAGCAGTCTCTTCAAAAACGGGTGTGCGGATTTCTTTATAATTAAAATTACTAAATTCTCTTTGGACAATGTTTTCGAGATACATCCAGCGAGGAATATCAGACGGGAGGATATCTTTTGTGCCTGTTACAGCTCTTATCATTTTAAAAACAGAAGTGAATTTGAGATGTTCTGATTAAACATCGGAATAACTCTGCTCTTCATCCTGGAAAATTTTCGAAATAGATTCCGGACTTTCAGCTTCAATCAATTTTTTTCTGAACTCTTCATTGTTCATAAGCCGGGATATTCTGCTCAGGAGTTTAATATGCTTTGCAAGAAGAGTTTCTTTCCCAATAAGCAAAAAAACAAGATGCACAGGTTCGCCGTCGAGTGAATCGTATTCAATAGGTGTTGAGCTTTTTCCAAATGCCGCAAGAATATCGGTAACCGAATTTGTTTTCCCGTGCGGGATTGCAAATCCTTTTCCAACGCCGGTTGACATTTTTTCTTCTCTTTCAAAAACGCATTTTCTTATTTCTTCAAGATCAATAACACGCTCATCACCATTCAAAAGATCAACCAACTCATTGATCACATCCTGTTTATTAGTGCTCTTAAATGCGGTAAGAATATTTTTCGTACTTATAAGTTCGTGGACTTTCATATTCAATCATTAATTAGAATAATTTGAATTGCAGTTGTGAATTTAGTTATCAGGCCTACCTTTCACAAACTATTTCTGAAAATTAATTTTTATTGATGATCTTCATGGAATTTCTTTAGCCGTTTTTCTAAATCCGGGAACTGATCTCTCTGCACCAGAGATACACACGCTCTTATTCCTTCAAGACGCTGACTTCCTGTAATCGCAAGAGAGATTGCGCTTATCCCATAATAAATCATTTTTTCAAGAAGTTTTTCACCGGAGAAATTTGGATATGCGTAGGTAAAATAAAAACCATCTGCAATCGGGTTATTTTCATCTTTATCATAAACAATATAAAACCCATTATCGGTAAAAAGCTTTTTCATAATTTTCGCTTTTTCGCCGTACTCTTTAACAATCTCCACAAAATTAAATTGATTGTCGCTTGCAGCTTTTAGCATTGCGGAAAAAGCATATTGAACTGAATGGGTTACTCCCGCGCTTAATGGATAGACAGTTCCGAAAATCATCGCTCTACCAAAAATATCTGTTGTATAATATCTCTTAAGATCTGGACATTTTTTTTCGTAAAGTTTGTCAGACATAATCATCAAACCAATTCTTTGTCCGGCATAACTGAATGCTTTTGAGCTTGAGATGAAAAGAATATAATTATCTGTATATCTTGCTGCTGTCGCCTGGTACGGTGGTTTGCCCGGATGATAAAGATCTTTTCTGAAATCCATTGCAACATAAGCGAGATCTTCCAGAACAACTACGTTGTATTTATCTGCAAGCTCAGCTATAATTTTTAACTCTTTTTCTGTGAAGCAAATCCAGGAAGGATTATTTGGATTAGAATAAAGCAAAGCAGCGATGTTTCCTTTTGATAAGTAAGATTCAATTTTTGCTTTCAGTTTATCGCCGCGATAATCATAAACATCAAAAGTCTCAAATTTTTGTCCAAGCAACTTAAGCTGCTGTTTGTGAACAGGAAATCCAGGATCAAGAAAAAGAATAGTATCTTTCTCTTTATACATCCTGCTCGTTGTTATGAAAGCAGCAAAACTTCCCTGCATTGAACCCACTGTTGGGATACATCCTTCAGAATTTACATCTATGTTCAAAAATAATTTTACAAACCGGGAGGCTTCCGTTTTTAGCTGAGGAATTCCCTGAATATCCGGATAAGTATTTGCAATCCCTTTCTTCAACGCTTCAATTTCTGCCTGCACACCGATATCTGCGGCAGGTAAACCAGGGATACCCATCTCCATCCTGACAAATCTTTCACCAGTTTCTTTTTCGATGTCGTCAACTAATTTTTTTAATTCACGGATGGTCGCCTTGCCGATGTTCTCAATCCGGCTTTCTTTTATTTTTCTTGAAACAATTTCGTAGTTAATAGGTGTGTTTTTCATTAGAACTCTCAGAATAATACTGACAATAATTTTACATTTAAATTTAAGCAGAATATCTTTCAAATTCTTGAATTTGGCTAAAAAACCTGAAATTTCTATTTGTTTAATTAATAGAAATGCTTATAATCACATCTAGAATTTTTAACAATTAAAAGAATAAAGCCACATATAGATTTTTAGCTTACCGAATTATCTCTCTGTAACTCAGCCTTATTTAAAGGCCTTATTAATAAATTATTTATAAACTAAACCAAAAATTTTATGCTGATCAACAGAAGTAAAAATTATTGGACTTCTCTATGTGCTTGCTGCTTTATTATTGCGGAACCTATCCAACTTTATTGCCAGGTCCCTGCAAACGACCCATCTGAAATGAAGATCCCTCTTCATCTTCAGGCTGAAATTACTCCACCAACCCAAAATGATTTCTCAAAATTCGTGGAAGATGGAGTAAATCTGGCAACTGCTCCATTAAGTTTCACAATGACAGATTGGATGAAAACAGGTGCTTTCGTATTGGCAACAGGTTTGGCTTTCTCACTCGATCCAAAAATTAAAGAAGAAGTAAACAATCAGCGTACCCCTACCCTGGATAACGCAACTGGTTTCGGTGAAAAGTACGGCAGTATTAGTTATGTGGGAATTTTTGCGGGTGGAATGTATCTCACTGGAAAAATTTTGGGTAATAAAAGTATAGCAACAACAGGCAGAATGCTCACTGAATCCGTTTTGTATTCAGGATTAGCTGTATCATTACTTAAATATACTGTAGGAAGATCCCGTCCATATACCGACGAAGGACCAGTGACGATGTTTACGTATTCATTCCAGGAAGCGAACGTTTCATTCCCATCAGGTCATACTGCTACTGCATTTGCAGTTTCGACTGTACTTGCAAACAGAATTGACAATCCAATTGCTACAGTTGCTTTATATGGATTGGCAGGTTTTACCGGTTACCAGAGAATTTATGATAATAAGCATTGGTTCTCCGATGTGTTCGTTGGTGCTGCAATTGGTTATTTCATTGGCAGTAGCATAGTTAATTCAGAAGAGAACAGAGAGAGCGAAAATTTTTGGGGAAGTATGGATATTATGCCTTCAGTAAGTTCAAACGGGCTAGGATTAAGTCTCCATATGGATTTTTAACTTTAAACATTTCGATGTTCGCAGTTCGAGCTTTGTGCAGATTTTTCAATCTGAATTGTTGAGTGCTCAATTCCAAATCTGTTATGAAGTTCACCACAAATTTTTTTCAGGAAGAAATCATCTTTTGTAACATTGGGAATAACAAGATGAGCAGTCAGGGCGGTTTCAGTTGTGCTCATAGCCCAGATATGAAGGTCGTGAACTTCTTCAACTCCATCAATTCCTTTCAAATATTTACCAACTTCTTTTAGATCTATTCCTTTCGGTACTGCATCCATTGAAAGTTGAAATGAATCTTTCAGTAGTCTCCACGTCCCAATAGTAATAACTAAAACAATTACAAGACTAATTGCAGGATCGACCCACAGCCAGCCGGTTGAGAGGATGATTAATCCTGCAAGAACAACTCCAAGTGAAACAGCAGCATCGGCAGCCATATGAAGAAATGCACCTTTGATGTTCAAATCTTTTTCTCGTCCTTTCATAAAAAGCAAAGCCGTCAGAGCATTTATAATAAAACCAATTCCAGCAACAATCATCATTACGTCACCCTGAACGGGTTCAGGTAAAATAATTTTTCTTACAGCTTCAATAGTTATAGCACCAACAGCAATCATTAATAAAATAGAATTAAAAAATGCCGCTAGAATTGTTGACTTTCTTAATCCATAAGTTCGTTTTTCTGTTGCTGCAGTTTTAGCGAGGTATGAAGCACCCCAGGCTAAAAGCAATCCGAGAACATCGCTGAAATTATGTCCGGCATCGGCTATCAACGCCATTGAATTAATTAAAAAACCATATACAATTTCAACAATGATGTAGAGAACATTCAGGATTATTCCTATAATGAAGGCACGATTGAAATTTAGAGAATGTGAGTGACTATGATTGTAATGTGACATTCTGATTTACTCTTACTTCAGTTGCGAATTTTCAATTACCGGTTTGCAATCATCTTCACAATTACACATTAAATTTCCGCTTTTAACTTTTTCGAATGCTTCCCTTCCCTCTTTAAATGCAAAGTATGCAATACCCAGTGAACCTAAAATATCAAAGTAAGCAATATTAAATAATTCATACAATCCGCTTGATGCTAATAAAATAAATGAAAGATAGAAACAGGTTTTTGTGCAGTTTGCGTCTGCAATTATTGCATCAGAGTTTAATGCTTTACCAACTTTTAATTTTGATGTCATCAACCAGTACATTGTTGCAATCGAAATAACAGCGATGATAATTCCCGGAAAAGTCGTTGAAGGTTTTATATTATTTATAATATTCAATACTGATCCAGCTATTAATCCAACGACTAATAAATAAAAAACGCTTCCAGTTATTCTCAAAGCAGTCTTCTCGAATTCATCACGAGTCTGTACTTTTGAATGCTTCATCCTGAAAATCATATGTGCAATTCCGCTCCCGGAACTAACTTCAACAAAACTGTCGACACCGACTCCTCATCCAGCGCGTCCGCTGCAAGGTGTGTGGGCGGCCGCGCGGTTA
>CAZLJI010000144.1:0-6132 GCA_964559565.1 uncultured Ignavibacteriaceae bacterium
TGCAATAGTGTGACCAACAAAATCAGGTGTTATAATTGATGCACGTGACCAGGTATTAACTATTTTCTTTTGATTCGCATTATTAAGCTGTTTGATTCTTTCAAGCAGTTTATAATGTATAAAAGGTCCTTTTTTTACCGAACGAGGCATAAGCTAAACCTAATTTTTCCTTCTTTTAATAATGTATTTATTAGATTGATTTTTTCTCTTACGAGTTTTCAATCCTTTGGATTTCTGTCCCCATGGGGAAACAGGATGACCACCACCTGAAGTTTTACCTTCACCACCACCCATCGGGTGATCTACAGGGTTCATTGCAACTCCTCTAACATATGAACGCCTGCCCAACCATCGAGTTCTTCCTGCTTTACCAAGACTAATATTTTCGTGCTCTGAATTTCCTACCATTCCATACGTAGCCAAACATTCTATATTTATAAGCCTTACTTCTCCTGAAGGCATTTTAAGCTGAGCTAAATTTCCTTCTTTTGCCATCAACTGAAGAGAACTACCAGCACTCCTTCCAATTTGTCCACCTTTACCTGGTTTGATTTCAACATTATGAACAAAACTTCCTAATGGCATTTCTTTAAGAGGTAACGTATTACCAACTGAAATTTCACTTCCGGAACCTGATGAGATTTTATCTCCAACCTTTAAACCATTCGGAGCGATGATATATCTTTTTTCACCGTCTGCATAGTGGAGTAAAGCGATTCTTGCTGATCTGTTAGGGTCATATTCAATTGAAAAAACTTTCGCTGCAATTCCGTGCTTATCTCTTTTGAAATCAATTATTCTATATCTTCTCTTATGACCTCCACCAATATGCCTGGAAGTAATTCTGCCAAGATTATTTCTACCGCCTGATTTCTTCAATGCAACAGTAAGAGATTTTTCGGGTACGGACTTAGTTATCTCATCAAAAGTATAATTACTTCTGAATCTCGTTCCTGGTGTTACCGGTTTTAATTTTTTAATTCCCATTTACTTACCTGTTTCTAAGAGCTAAACTGCTTCGAATAGTTCAATTTTTTCCCCTTCTTTAAGGGTTATAATTGCTTTTTTAAATTTTGATGTTTTCCCTGTAAATCTTCCACTTTTTCTAAATTGTGTTTTTACTTTCCCGGGGTGATTTATAGTTTTAACATCGGTTACATGAACATTGAATTTTGCTTCAACAGCTTTTGCAATCTGGATCTTATTAGCTTTTGGATTAACTAAAAATCCATATTTGCCGTTGTCAGCAGTTATATTTGTCATCTTCTCTGTAACAAGCGGACTAATTAATATCTGGTGCATATTAGCTCACCACCTTTTCTTCGTTATCTCCAAATATCTTCGAAATAGCTTCAACAGCAGTGTGCTGCAAAACTAAAATTTGATTGTTAAGAATATCATATGTAGAAGCTTTGCTTGCTTCCATAACACTAACTTTATGAATATTTCTTCCAGATTTATAAAGATTAGTTTCATTTTTACCTGTAAGAAGAAGAATTTTTTTTCCACTAAGCTTTAATGCGTCCATCATCGATATAAAATCTTTTGTCTTCGGTTTATCATATGAAAAATCTTCAACTACTATTAACTGCTCATCTTTTACTTTGTAACTGAGTGCAGACTTTCTTGCAAGCTGCTTAACTTTCTGCGGGAGTTTCTGCCTGTAATCTCTTGGGCGTGGACCGAAAATTGTTCCACCGCCAATCCATAATGGAGAACGTGTTGTTCCAGCTCTTGCAGTTCCTCTTCCTTTTTGTCTCCAGGGTTTCTTTCCGCCGCCGCTTACTTCTGATCTTTCTTTTGCTTTATGTGTTCCCTGTCTTTGATTAGCAAGATATGCTTTAACAGAAAGATAGATTGCATGATCGTTTGGCTGTATGCCGAATATCTCATCATCCAGCTTTACTTTCTTACCCGAAGGTTTTCCGTCTATTTTTAATATCTCTAATGTCATGATTATTAAGCTATTAATTCTTTTTTATAAGCCTAAGGCTTAATCAATTCAACTATTGAATTTATTGATCCCGGGACAGCACCTTTAACCAATATCAGATTATCCTCGGGAATAATTTTAATTACTTTAAGATTTCGTACAGTAACATTTTCAAAACCCATTCTTCCGGCCATTCTCTGTCCCTTAAAAACTCTTGAGGGATAAGAACTTGCACCTATTGAACCAGGAGCTCTAAGTCTATCACTCTGACCGTGAGTTGTTCCTCCAACGCCGCCAAAATTATGTCGCCTCATTACACCCTGAAATCCTTTACCTTTACTCTTACCTCTAACTTTGATCAGTTCACCTTCTTTAAAAAAATCGACTCTAATATCATCACCAACTTTAATCCTATCTGCATCAAATCCCTTAAATTCTTTTACAGTTTTAAAGGGAGTCAGACTGTTTTTCTTAAACTGTCCTAAAACCGGTTTACTAACATGCTTTTCTTTTTTTTCTTCAAAGCCGATAGCAACAGAAGTGTAACCATCTTTTTCTTTGGTACGAAGAGAAACAACTTTACAAGGTCCCGCCTGAATAACAGTGACAGTTACTAAATCTCCTTCAGCATTAAAGACGCTCGTCATTCCTATTTTTTTTCCTAAAATTCCAGGCATATCACACTCGGTTTTAAATTATAACTTAATTTCTATATCAACACCCGCCGGAATATCAAGCTTGCTCAATGAATCGACGGTTTTATTATTTGAATTATGAATGTCTATTATTCTTTTGTGTGCACGAGTTTCAAATTGTTCTCTCGATTTCTTATCAACGTGAGGAGATCTCAGCACAGTATAAATAGTTTTACGTGTCGGAAGAGGAATTGGACCGGAAACCACGGCTCCAGTACTTCTGACTGTTTTAATTATCTTCTCGGTTGACTTATCAATCAAAATATGATCATAAGATTTCAACTTAATTCTTATTTTCTGACCAGCCAATTAGAAACTCCTTTTATTTAACACAAATGAAAAGGGAGATGGGGTCTCCCTTCTCATAATAGAATATTTTTAATTATTTATAAATCTTTGTTACAACACCAGCACCAACGGTTCGGCCGCCTTCACGAATAGCGAATCTTAAACCTTCTTCCATAGCGATCTCAGATATCAATTCAATTTTAAGCTTAACGTTATCGCCAGGCATTACCATTTCAGTACCTTCAGGAAGAGTAGCAACACCAGTTACGTCCGTAGTTCTGAAATAGAACTGTGGTCTGTAACCATTAAAGAATGGTGTGTGTCTTCCACCTTCATTTTTTGATAAAATATAAACGGAACCATCAAATACTGTATGTGGAGTGATGGAACCAGTTTTTGCTAATACCATTCCTCTTTCGATTTCATTTTTATCAACTCCTCTCAGCAATATTCCAGCGTTATCGCCAGCCATCGCTAAGTCAAGCTCTTTTCTAAACATTTCGATACCGGTAACAACTGTCTTCTTGTGAATACCGAGTCCGATAAGTTCAACTTCTTCCTGAAGTTTTACTTCGCCTCTCTCTACTCTGCCAGTCGCAACTGTACCACGACCGGTAATTGAGAATGGTTTCTTGGTTTCTCTTTCGGGTATTGGGATATATGAGTCAACCGCATCCATAAGTTTCCATATACATTCAAGAGCAGGATCATCAACCTTTGAATCAGGATTTGAGACTACCTCAAGAGCCTTCAAAGCTGAACCCTGTACTATCGGTATTTCATCGCCCGGAAATTCGTACGAAGTCAATAAATCTCTTAATTCAACTTCAACTAATTCAAGAAGTTCAGGATCATCTACCATATCCACTTTGTTCATGAATACGACTATTCTAGGAACACCAACCTGTCGTGCAAGGAGAATATGCTCTCTTGTTTGAGGCATAGGACCATCCGTAGCAGCAACAACCAGAATAGCACCATCCATTTGTGCAGCACCGGTAATCATGTTCTTTACATAGTCAGCGTGGCCAGGACAGTCTACGTGAGCGTAGTGTCTTTTTTCAGTTGAATATTCCACGTGAGCTGTTGCTATTGTAATGCCTCTTTCTCTTTCTTCAGGTGCATTATCAATACTGTCGAATGTTCTAATTTCTGATAGACCCTTTTTATTAAGAGCCATTGTGATGGCGGCAGTTAGTGTTGTTTTACCATGATCTACGTGACCAATTGTTCCAACGTTAACGTGCGGCTTACTTCTGTCAAATTTTTCTTTTGCCATCGGTTTCTCCTTTTAGATTTGTTCCTTTTTTTGTTTATTCTTTATTAATTAAACTGCTGTTGATTTCTTACCTAATGACTTTTCAGCAATCTCTTCTGCTATGGATTGTGGAACTTGTTGATAATGATCAAACTGCATTGAGTAGATTGCCCGTCCTTGTGTCATAGATCTTAACACTGTAGCATATCCAAACATTTCAGAAAGAGGGACTAGTGCCTTAATAACCTGTGCGTCTTTCCTTGCGTTGAATCCTTCAATTTTTCCTCTACGCGAATTTAGATCGCCCATAACATCTCCCAAATAATCTTCAGGAGTTACGACTTCAACAGACATTATGGGTTCTAACAAAATTGGTCTTGCTTTCTTCGATCCGCTTTTAAATGCCATCGAACCGGCAACCTTAAATGATAATTCATCTGAATCAACATCATGATAAGATCCATCGTATAACCTAGCTTTTATATCAACAACCGGAAAACCAGCAACCACACCATTTCTCATCGCTTCCTGAATTCCAGCAGATACCGCCGGGATATATTCTTTCGGCACAGTTCCGCCAACAATACCATTTATAAATTCGAATCCTTTACCTGATTCGTTTGGTCCCAATTCAATCTCAACGTGACCGTACTTACCGCGTCCACCAGATTGTTTAATGAACTTACCTTCAGCATTAACTGTCTCAGTTATCGTTTCTCTATAAGCGACCTGCGGTTTACCAATATTCGCTTCAACTTTAAATTCTCTTTTCATTCTGTCAACAAGAATTTCAAGATGAAGTTCGCCCATTCCGCTGATTAAAGTTTGACCGGTTTCTTGATCTACATTTACTCTGAATGTCGGGTCCTCATCTGAAAGCTTTGAAAGAGACTCAGATAGTTTATCCTGATCAGCTTTGGTTTTAGGCTCAATTGCAATCTGTATAACAGGTTCAGGGAAGGTCATCCTTTCAAGAATTATCGGATCATCTTCTGAACATAAAGTATCGCCAGTGCGGGTATGTTTCAATCCAACCACAGCCGCAATATCTCCAGCTCTTACTTCAGTAATATCTGCCCGATGATTAGCGTGCATCTGCAAAAGTCTTCCGATTCGTTCTTTCCTTTGACTCACGGAATTAAACACATACGAACCGGCTGTCAAAACTCCAGAGTAAACACGAAAGAAACATAATTTACCAACAAAGGGGTCATTCATGATTTTAAATGCAAGAGCTGCAAACTTTTCTTTCTCATCTATTTTTCTGGTCACCGTATCGTTAATGCCGATGTGGTGGGCTTCAATTTCCTTAAAATCAATAGGAGACGGAAGTAAATCAACCACATAGTCAAGCAATTTTTGAATTCCTTTGTTCTTGAATGCTGACCCACAGAGTACAGGAATTATCTTTGCTTCTATAGTTGCCTGTCGAAGAACTTTTAGCACTTCGGCTGGGCTAATTTCTTTTCCATCTAAATATTTTTCTAACAAAGTATCATCAACATCGGAAACAGCTTCGAGCATTTGAGTTCTATATTTGCTGGCTGTTTCCATTAGATCTTGTGGTATTGGAATTTCATCGAATGTAGCACCAAAGGTTTCTTCGTGGTACATTCTTGCATTAAAATGAATTAAATCAATTACTCCTGAAAACAAATCACCCTGACCAATCGGTAAATTTATTGGGATAGCGTTTGCTTTCAATCTGTCTTTCATCATCTGCACAGCATTATAAAAATCTGCACCTATTCTATCCACTTTATTAATAAATGCGATTCTTGGAACACCATACTTATCAGCCTGTCTCCAAACTGTTTCCGATTGTGGTTCAACACCACCGACAGCACAGAATAATGCTACTGCACCATCCAAAACTCTCAAAGATCTCTCAACCTCAACTGTAAAATCTACGTGACCGGGTGTATCAATAATATTTATCTGATGATCATTCCAATAGC
>CAZLJI010000144.1:6142-6351 GCA_964559565.1 uncultured Ignavibacteriaceae bacterium
ACTGGTAATTGTAATGCCACGTTCTTTTTCTTGTTCCATCCAATCCATAACTGCGGCACCGTCGTGAACTTCTCCAAGTCGATGTAATTTACCGGTATAGAAAAGAATGCGCTCAGTCGTAGTGGTTTTACCCGCATCGATGTGTGCCATAATCCCGATGTTTCTTACACGATCTATTTTAGTTCTTTGTGACATAATTTCGCTAGTAT
>CAZLJI010000145.1:0-6335 GCA_964559565.1 uncultured Ignavibacteriaceae bacterium
TTCAAACGCACCAAGGTCAGGGGCAGAATCATTATATGGTAGACCTACATATACTCCTGCATCTATTAGTGAACTGCCAGTAGCTAATCTTAATAAATCAATGTATGGAAGATTACCGGCTGTGTCTCTGGGTAGTATCGCCAGGATTGAATCTAAACTTCTGAAGTCTGCACTTGTCACCGTATATCCCTGCCAGCTGTTTGCTTCCTGTATTGTATTTGATGCCAGTGAAATTGTTCCATCATACGAAATATTGTTTTTTAGTATATGTGCCCCACTTAACGGCTGTGTTGGAAATGAATAATTTCTGTTTCCGTTTCCCCAGGCAGTGTTATTATAAACTGTTATCCCCGCTGTGTTGTTGTTCTGATCAAATCCTTTGTTCGGATTATCAAAGGCTACCGATCTCATAATTTTATGCGGGTCTGCAGAATTATTTCCCCCTAGCTTAAATCCGTTTCCATCCCCTGCAAAATTCGGAAACCCCCAAATGTTATATCCGTTCCTGAATGCCCAGCATCCATCCACCAATACCGTGTCTGCTGCTTCATACATATCATATCCATCATCTGAATTATTCCAGGCTCTGCATCCTCTGAATATATTACCCGGTCCAATCCCCAACTTCGCTGCAAATCCATCTGCATTCTCTCCATTGGTCAGTGGATCATTGTTCAGATATGAATCACAATTTATTACAAGGTTGTAACTGCCTCCATTGCTGATCTGAATTCCCGTATCGTTATTATTATATAAAATACAATTCTCTACTATGTTATAGTAACTCTGTATATATATTCCGTTATCCTTTGCATTCCTTATTACCAGTCCTTTTATATACCAGTAATTATGTGTTATTCGTATTGCTCTTGATGATGTTGAAACTAGTTGGTTGGAAAAATCCAGTATCGGTGTTTCACCAGGATATGACCACACTTTTATGTATTTACCTGCCTGTCCGCTTTTATTCAGTGTGTGTGTTGTAGAATCGTTATATACTCCGCCCCTCATATAGATTAATGTATCTGGTCCTGAAACTGAAACTGCTTTGGTTAATGTTCTGAATGGCAAAGCAATCGTTCCTGGATTGCTGTCATCTCCTGTCGGGGATACGTAGAGCTGCGCGAAGATCAGAGTATTAACCTGGATAAGAAATAAAAGGGATATAAAAATTTTTTTCATTTATTATAACTGGAAATTCATAACAAGAGTACTTTCAATAATTTAAAGAAAATTTGGAATAGTTTAAGTGTGTTCCAGGTAGAGCTTCGCCAAGTGAGTAACAAAATACTACTTTACTTAATCGATTAAGTTATCGATTAAGTTCTTTTCCCAAATTAAATAAAAAAAATTGATATTGTCAAGTAATTTTATAATTATTTAAAAAATCATCGAAGTTTCGATTTTGCTTGGATTTTTACAGAATATAGGGAAGAAATTCAAATTAAGTTTTCATATATTTTTTTTACCAAATCCAACTTGTGAGCACTGTAGTTTAAATTTATCTTTTCATCTTCATAAATTCCTAAGGTTTTGGAAAATAAAGGATTAAATTTCAATCAATATAATCGTTTGTTTAGAAGTGATATTATTTCTTAGACATCTCCAGAAGTAAGCAATAAATATTATTTATATTAGTAAGTCGATGGGATTTAGATACAAATTTCGGAAAATGTAGAGAAGTTATTGCTGAATTTATTAACTGACTGAATATCAAAATGAACAAATCATTCAAATATTAAACAGATGAAAAAGTAAAATTTTTCGTAATGATTGTACTTTTTTGTGTTTAATTTTTTCTTACACCAAAAGTTGAAAGAAGTATCTTAATCATTACAATATCTATCCAAATAATCATTTTGATCGTAGAATGGTATCTTAAGTTGCAGGATGGTAGAAGCGCAAAAATTTTCTATTTATTTTGCAGGCGGTAAAATCAAAAAACCCTTAAAACAAAATGTTTTAAGGGTTTTTGAGTGGGCCCAGATGGACTTGAACCACCGACCCTCTGATTATGAGTCAGATGCTCTAACCAACTGAGCTATGAGCCCAATATTTCAAGGCCAAATTTAATATTATTCAATGCTTCATGCAATATTACAATGGGAGGATTTATTTTGTATCCTCGAGAGATAATTTTTTAATTTTATTAATAGTCAGCGGTGCGGATCCTTCAAAGTGGTTGTTTACATTTATGAATAAATCTACTTCTTTATTCTGTAATTCTTTAATCATCTCAACGATAGATTTGATATCCTTATCACGGTTGATGTAAATCTGATTCCAATTGTCATTTGCAATTTTTTCAATACCTTTTCTGTCAGGTCCGTGCAATCTTATTACTGCCAAATTTTTGATATGCTTTTTAAATTTTGAATAAATCTCTACAATCGGCGGCATGTAGTAACCTTCAAGAAATACTGGGACTATACTCTGTCCCGAAAGAAACTCAAAATATTTTTCATTTAGATAATTAGGATTTCTGATTTCAATTCCAATCGGTGGCACATCTTTTTTCAACTGCTTATTGAACTCTGCAAACTTGAATTGAAATTCTGACAATGATTTCATTTTTTGTTTATTCAAATATTCAAATTGAAAGATGAGGCAGCCAACTTGCTTTTTTATGGTTTCAATACTATTTAGAAATTCATTGAATAATTCAACTGAAAGAAAAAATGGATTGGGTATTAGATTCTCATCTTTTGTGTCTTTATAGAAATGGGTAAGTGTAATTGAATTTGGAACCTTGATGGTAAAAAGAAAATTATCAGTTACAGATTTCCTATATTCTTCAACAACACTCTTTTGGGGTAATACAACTTTGGATGGCGGGAAGAGAGACCAGAACCATTGGTCTATTTCAACTGTGTTGAATTTTTCTGAGTACTCTTTTAAATAATTTTTGCTTTTTAAATCTGAGTAAACTATTCCTTTCCAGGAATCATATTTCCAACTGCAAGTTCCAAATCTTATCATAATAAAGAATTTTCAATATCTCTTTAATGTATCCCTTTCAATGGCTAAGGTATCTTTTATGTCATAGTTTTTTTCAAAGATAACTTCACCATTATTATTATATTGAAACCACATTCCTATTCGCTCACCGTTTTGGTAAACGCCTTCCTCTCTTTTTTTTCCGTCAGAATAATTCCATACCCAATTCCCATTGGGTTGATCATTAACAAAATAACCTTCCGATTCAATTTCACCATTTGGATAAAAATACTGCCATTTTCCAATGTTTCTATTACTATCTAACTGACCCTGCATTTGAAGTTTTCCATCCTTAGAGAATATTCGAAATTCACCGTGCTTATAACCATCTTTAACATCATACTCAACAATTTCATTTTCAACCATCGCACGTTCTCTGCCAGTAAATGGAATATTACTACCTTGCTTGTATAAAAGATTATCTTTTAATATCAGCGTTGACTTTGGCATCTCTTTCTCAGTGCAGGAGAAAAATAATAGTGATGTTACTACCATAAAAAGAAAAGAAAGTTTGAAAAGTTCAAATAGATTCATAGTAATTTATTTTAATAAAGAATGGATAATTATCTAGATGTTGATTTCGCTATAACCAGCTAATAATCTCTTTTTCGTTTCAGCAAGATCCTGTGATATAACTTTTACTTCACCGATTGCAGGCATGAAGTTAGTATCGCCGTTCCATCTTGGAACTATATGGAAGTGTATGTGGTCTTCGATACCCGCACCACCGGCTCGGCCAAGATTCGCACCTATGTTGAATCCCTGAGGAGAAAAAATCTTTTGTAAAACCTTTTCAGCGAGAAGTATTTCATCCATTAGTTCGTGAGATTCTTCAGTTGTGATTTGTTCCAGAGAACCCAGATGTCGTTTTGGAATAATCATCAGATGTCCATTGTTGTACGGGTAAAGGTTCATCATAACCAATGTACTTTTTGATTTATGAACAACAAGGTTATCCATCTCCGTAATATCTTTCTCAACGGCTTCACAAAAAATGCATTTGCCATCCGATTGCTTTTCTTTAAATGATTCTATGTAATTTGATCTCCAGGGAGACCAGAGATTTTTCATATCAATAATAAAAAATAAAGGCGGATATTATCCGCCTGGTTAATTTTGACGATTTAATTTTCTTCTTCGCGTGATTTCTTGTATTCTTCTATCACTTTCTGTTCAATTTCTTTCGGCATTTCTTCGTAATGATCAAATTTACGTTTGTGTACTCCTCTACCCTGAGTCAAGCTTCTCAGATGTGAAGAGTATTTGTAAAGTTCTGCAAGCGGAACCAGAGCTTTTATTATCTGGAATCTTCCATCACTATCCATACCTAAAATCTTTCCGCGCTTACTTGAAATATCACCCATGACATCTCCCATATATTCTTCCGGAACTTTCACTTCTAACTCATATATTGGTTCAAGCAAGACTGGCTTGGCTTCTAGAAAACCTTTTTTAAATCCCTGGCTGGCAGCTATCTTGAAGGACATTTCATCCGAGTCAACTGTATGATAAGTTCCATCAAATAATGTAACTCTGACATCAACAACTTTATTGCCAGCTAGTACACCTTTTGTCATTGTTTCAATTATTCCCTTTTCCACCGCTGGAATAAATCTTCCTGGAACTACACCGCCAACAATAGCATCAACAAACTCAAAACCTTTTCCTCTTGGAAGCGGCTCCATTTTTATGTGAATATGTCCATACTGTCCACGTCCACCCGATTGCTTCTTATGTTTATACTCTACATCATTTGCAACGGCTTTTATAGTTTCACGGAATGGAATTCTTGGTTCAACAAGATCAACTTCAACTCCGTACCTGTCTTTCAATCTTTTAACTGCAAGCATTAACTGAAGTTCACCCTGTCCTGAAATAATTGTTTGCGATATTTCAGGATCAAATTTTACATTGAAAGAAGGATCTTCTTCGTGTAAAGTATGAAGACCTGTGGCTATCTTATCTTCATCTCCTTTGGCTTTTGCCTTGATGGCGCCACGGATAACAGGATCAGGAAAGTCTATAGGGTCAACTATCACCGAGTAATTTTTTGAAGCAATTGTATTATTGGTATGAGTGTCTTTTAGTTTCACAACAGCAGCAATATCACCAGCAACAACCTGAGAAATATCTTTACGGTTGTGGCCATTAAGTGTAAAAAGCTGGTTTAATCTCTCAGTTTTATTGTTGTTTTCATTTAATAGATCCATTCCTGGAGAGACTTTACCTGAGATTAATTTAAAAAGCGAAAGTTCACCAACGTGTTGTTCTGAAATAGTTTTAAAAACAAACAAAACCGGCTCCCCATTGGAGTCTACTTTAATTGATACTGGTTCATTCTTATTAGCAAGCTTTGCGCTGACTGTTCCTCTGTCAACAGGTGACGGGAAATATTGATTTACAAAATCCAGGAAGTTGTTAACACCGATTCCCTTTGTTGATGACAATGCAAAAACCGGAACTAGATTACCATTAATAATGGAGGCTTTAAGTCCCTTCTTGAGATCGTCATCTGAAAGAGCGCCTTTCTCAAAATATTTATTCATTAACTCTTCAGAATATTCAGCAACTTTTTCTATCAACTGAGTTCTAAAATTTTCTGCTTGTTCTTTTAAATTTCCTGGAACATCTGATTCAGTTACAGTTCTGCTTCCAGCTTCACCATAGGTGTAAGCCTTCAACGAAATTATATCGACAACTCCATTAAAAGTAATTCCTTCTGAAACAGGAAATGTTATTATTGTGGCACCTGGATGCATCCTTTCTTTAATATTTTCATAAGTATCAAAGAATGTAGAATGCTCGCTATCAACTTTATTGATTATCATGGAGGAGGGTAATTTGTATTCATCAATAATGCTCTTTGCAGCATCTGTGCCTACTTCTATTCCTTCTGCAGATTTAACGACCATGACAGCAGTGTCACTAACTTTTAAAGCACTCTTTACATCGCCGATGAAGTCAGAGAAACCAGGTGCATCGATTATATTTATTTTTGTATTATTCCATTCAACGTTCATCAATGATGAGGAAATGGAAATCTGCTTATCAATTTCGTTTGGTGTATAGTCGGAAACTGTATTTCCGTCTTCAATCTTTCCGATTCGATTAATTTCTTTTGCAGTATAAAGGATAATTTCTGATAAAGATGTCGTACCGCTTCCGCCGTGACCGACAAATGCAACTGCAACTGCGCGCATTGCAGCTTCACCTCGATGAAAAAAGACCAGCGCGAGCTGAGCGCGTTGGAGCTGAAGGACGTCATCGGCCAGGCCAGGGACCTGGGGGTGAACATGATCAACTTCGTCGGCGGAGAGCCGCTCATGCGCGCTGATCTG
>CAZLJI010000146.1:0-2814 GCA_964559565.1 uncultured Ignavibacteriaceae bacterium
ATCCTTCATCACCAAAATAAATTTGCTGATACAACGGTCTATAAATAAATGACCAAGCGTGCGGATGGATAGTATTGATTTTTCCAAATCCAAGAAGATATTTTCCTGCTTTAATTTGAACATCAAGAGGAAGTCCACGAACTACTCGGGCATAAACTTCTTCTGCGTGGAATTCACCCTCGTGAAATGCAACATTGAACGCCGCTAGTGCGTAAGGATTCAGGTAACCGTCAACAAACAATTCAAAATCGGGCGTATCAAAATTTAATTTTCCATACTCAGGTGTGTCTTTTATGAAATTTGTATAAGTATTAAACGTACCAATAGCACTTATATCGGGATTGATCGATGTTTGTGCCCACGAAATACTAATTCCAAACCATAGCAAAACCGAAACAGTCAGCTTCTGCATAAAAATTTCTCCTTTCTCTTAATAAAATTAGTGATTCTTCTTTCTATATAAGAAAGTGAATAAACAAAGAATTATGAAATCAGGAGAAACAAGGAGGTGCCCTTAATTGATTTGATGAGAAGATTAATTTATATAGTGGTGAATTGCTTGAGCTGTAAGCTGTTATGACCTGACAGACTAATAATAAGTTGTTAATAGAAGGCTTGTGCAAGGTAAATGAATGAATCGAATTAAAATTCTGATGGATGATACATTGAAACTCAGAATTGATTGATTGACCTTGAGGATTAGAGTCAATGGCCAAATCAAAGATGTGGTTTGTGTCTAGCTCAAGGTTGTGAAAATGAAAAATATTTATCGAGAAAATGAACAGGTAGCAAAGTAAAATAATACTTGCTGCTGAAGAACGATATTTTAGTATAGAATTATTCACAATTTGGTTTATAAGTTTTAACTAATTCGTACAAATATCAAGTTAATATTTTTAGCAGAACTTTAATCTTGAGTTGACTGTTTTTATTGTATATCAAACTGTGTTTTGATAGATTTGATAACTAAAAATAAATTGCTAAAAACTTAACACATGAACAATTACAAAGGTGTGGATTATTATAATGTAGAATCTCTTCTAACCCCGGAAGAGATTATGATTCGGGATACCGTTCGCGAGTTTGTTTCAGATGAAGTTATTCCAATAATTGAAAAACACAATAGGGAATCAACTTTTCCAATGCATCTAATTCCTAAAATGGCTGAACTTGGATTATATGGAAGTACTTTTCCACAAAAATATAGCTGCGCAGAACTTAATTATATTTCTTACGGATTGATTGCACAGGAATTGGAAAGGGGAGATAGTGGGATAAGAAGTTTTGTTTCCGTTCAAAGTTCGTTGGTCATGTACCCAATTTTCAAGTTTGGCAGCGAGGAACATAAAAATCATTGGTTGCCACTTTTAGCAAATGGAACTGCAATAGGTTGTTTTGGTTTGACCGAACCGGATTATGGTTCCAATCCATCAGGAATGGTAACCAAAGCCGAAAAAGTTGATAGTGGATTTAGACTTAATGGCGCAAAGATGTGGATAACCAATGGAACCATTGCTGACGTTGCTGTTGTATGGGCAAAACTGGATGGCACTGTTCGGGGATTTCTAGTTGAGAAAGGAATGAAAGGTTTTACCGCACCAGAGATGAAAGGTAAACACTCACTAAGAGCTTCAGTTACATCAGAATTGATTTTTGATAATGTTTTTCTTCCTGAAACTAATCTTCTTCCAAAAACTGAAGGATTAAAAAACGCTTTGATGTGCTTGAACCAGGCTAGATATGGAATCGCCTGGGGAGTTGTGGGTGCAATGATGGCATGCTATGATTCTTCATTGAATTATGCAAAGAGCAGAAAACAATTCAGCAAACCAATCGCAGGCTACCAGATGACACAGGAAAAGCTTGTCTATATGCTCACTGAAATCACGAAAGCTCAGCTACTTAATTTACAGCTTGGAAGAATGATGGATAAAGGGGAAGCGAAACACGTTCAGGTTTCAATGGCGAAAAGAAATAATTGTGAGAAAGCTCTTGAACTGGCGCGAATATCCCGGGAGATTCACGGAGCCAACGGAATCCTTGATGAGTATCCGATAATGCGACATGCTGCAAATCTTGAATCAGTTAAAACATACGAAGGTACCCATGAAATGCACACACTTATTCTTGGTGAAGATATAACAGGTATCTCAGCATTTGATTAATTACAGGAATCAATATGAATGATAAATTTAAAATTGAAGAAGCGCTAACATTTGATGATGTATTATTGGTGCCTGCAAAATCATCTGTACTGCCACGTGAAGTTGATGTAACAACATATCTAACTCCTGAAATAAAATTGAACATTCCTATTATTTCTGCAGCAATGGATACTGTCACTGAAGCCAATCTTGCAATAGCTTTGGCAAGAGAAGGAGGAATCGGGATCCTACATAAAAACATGAGTATTGAGAGACAGTGTGAAGAAGTTGATAAGGTTAAAAGATCAGAAAGCGGAATGATAAAAGATCCTGTAACGCTATCTCCGGATAAAACGATCAGAGATGCATTAGAGTTGATGAGGAAGTACAGCGTTTCTGGTATTCCTATAGTAGATAATTCAAAAAAACTCGTTGGCATTTTAACAAACAGAGATTTGCGGTTTGAGCCAAATGAAAAATTAAAAGTCTCTCAACTAATGACAAAAGATAATCTTGTTACTGCACCAATTGGTACTACTTTGGAGAAAGCAGAAAAGATACTTCAACGTCACAAGATCGAAAAGCTTCCGGTTGTTGATAAGAAAGGAATTCTCAGAGGACTAATAACGTTCAAAGACATTATGAAGAAGAAAAGACACCCATATGCCTG
>CAZLJI010000146.1:2824-3932 GCA_964559565.1 uncultured Ignavibacteriaceae bacterium
GTAACAAAAGATACTTTTGACCGGATTGATAGTCTAAATTTAGCAGGTGCGGATGCAATAGTGATTGACACAGCTCACGGTCATTCTGCTGGAGTTCTCAGAGTAATAAAGGAAGTAAGAAAAAAATTTAGATATATTCAGTTAATCGCTGGAAATATAGGAACTTATGAAGCATCACTTGACTTAATAAATTGTAGGGTGGATGCTATTAAAGTTGGAATCGGACCTGGGTCTATTTGTACTACTCGAGTAATTGCAGGAGTAGGTATTCCTCAAATATCTGCGGTAATGAACTCGTACCGTGCGGCTATAAAATCGGGTATCCCAATCATTGCAGATGGCGGAATAAAACAGACAGGTGATGTTGCCAAAGTTCTTGCAGCGGGAGCACATAGTGTAATGATAGGTGGTCTTTTCGCTGGAGTTGATGAAAGCCCTGGCGAATCAATTCTGTATGAAGGCAGAAGTTTTAAATCTTACAGAGGAATGGGTAGTCTAAGTGCAATGAAAGAGGGTAGCAAAGATAGATATTTTCAGGATGTAGAGGATGATATTGCTAAGCTAGTTCCTGAAGGAGTTGAGGGAAGAGTTCCGTACAAAGGTCCACTTGAAAATACAATTTATCAGCTCGTCGGAGGATTAAGAGCAGCAATGGGTTATTGTGGCGTCAGGAACATAGAAGGACTAAGAAAAAATTCAAGATTTGTTAAGATAACTTCTGCAGGCTTAAAAGAAAGTCATCCGCACGATGTTATAATAACACAGGAAGCACCTAACTACCAGGTTAAGTCGTAGTCTTACGAAGAGGGCAATTTATATTACAATGCACAAAGTATTAGTTATTGCATATTACTTTCCTCCAATGGGATTGAGCGGAGTACAACGTACTCTGAAATTTGTTAAGTATTTACAGAACAATAATTGGGAACCTACAGTTATAACGACTGGTAATGTTGCATACTTTGCTCATGATGAATCACTTCAGAAAGAATTGGACGAAACAGGAGTTCGGGTTATTAGAGTGGCTGGTGCTGAGCCAAACTCACTTCTTTCAAAGCATGGAACAATCAAGTTACCAACCGAAATTGTTAGAAAAACATTTAACAGA
>CAZLJI010000146.1:3942-5569 GCA_964559565.1 uncultured Ignavibacteriaceae bacterium
AATAAAATATCCTGGGCTAAAAAGGCTTTCAAAAAAGCTATTGAAATTCTTTCATCTGAACAATTTGATTGTGTATTTATTTCAGGACCTCCATTCAGCGTATTTGATATATTTAGCGAGTTAAAGAAAAATCAAAACATTCCATTGGTTCTTGACTACCGCGATCTTTGGGTAGATAATCAGTTCTCGTTTTATCCAACTCCGTTTCATAAAAGTTTGCACAAACGAAAAGAGTATAAAGCACTGAAAGCAGCTGATAAAGTAATTGTGACGAACAGGCGAATAAAGGAAAAACTGATTAATAATTATAAGTTTCTCACTTTTGATGAGGTATACATCATATCACACGGTTATGATAGTGAAGACTTTAAAAATATTGGACAATTACAGAAACCAAATGATAAAATGATAATTACTTATTCCGGATTGTTCTATGAATATATAACACCAAAATATTTTCTTCAGGCATTTAAGAAATTGTTAATTGAAAATTCTTCGATTGCTGAAAATATTCGTTTATCATTTGTTGGATTACTTGGGAAGGAAAATCAAAAATATCTAAGAGACCTAAAACTTGAACCGTACATAACTGAATATGGTTATCTAGATCACCAGGAAACAATTCAGAAATTGATGATTAGTGATGTTTTATGGATAATGGTAGGAAATGGAAAAAGTGCTGAGACAATATCAAGTGGAAAACTATACGAATATTTTGGAACGAGTAAACCGGTAATTGCGTGTCTCCCCGATGGAGCCCTAAAAATGGCATCTGCTGAATACAAAGCTTCATTCATTACGGAGCCGGATAATGTACAGCAAATTAAAAATGCTATTCTAGAAGCATATAATTTATTCAAGACTGGCAAGCTGCCTACTCCTGACGAAAAATTTATCGAAGGATTCAGAAGAGATTTATTGACCGAGCAACTAGCATTGCAATTGAACAAAATTTTAAAAGTTTGATATGAATGTAGTTATTATTGGCTCTGGTGGAAGAGAACATGCACTTGCACTCAAGATTAAAGAAAGTTCTGACCTAAGAAACCTTTACATAATTCCTGGTAATCCCGGCACACGTTTTCTCGGTGAGAATATTAATATCGACTCATCTGATCAGACTAAAATTATTGAGTTTTGTCAAGCGAAGGAAATTGACCTTGTCGTGATTGGCCCCGAACAACCTCTAGTTGAAGGACTTGCAAACGTTCTCAGAGAAAACCAAATAAATGTATTCGGTCCGAATAAAGAAGCTGCTCAAATTGAATCTTCGAAATATTTTGCTAAGCAAGTCATGAAAGAAGCGGGTGTACCTACTGCAAAATATCTTTCTTTCACTTCTAATATGCTGGCTCCTGCAAGAGATTATATCAAGAATAAAAAATATCCTTGTGTAATCAAGGCTGATGGATTAGCTGCAGGAAAAGGAGTTTTTATTTGTAATGATTCGAGGGAAGCTGAGGAAGCTCTCAATTTAATTTTTCACGATAAAGTGTTCGGTGAGTCTGGTGAAAAAGTACTCGTTGAAGAATTTTTATCAGGAGAAGAAGTTTCTGTATTCGCTATTTGCGATGGAAATGAATTTATTTGTTTAGCTAAGTACGATCATGCCTTACAAGTATATCAA
>CAZLJI010000146.1:5579-6323 GCA_964559565.1 uncultured Ignavibacteriaceae bacterium
TGGCGATAATGACACCGGTAAAAATACTGGAGGAATGGGTGCCTACGCTCCAGCTCCAATTGTTACTCCAAAAATGTTTGAAGAAATGAAGAACAGGATTTTTTATCCTGTCATTAACACCTTAAATAAAAGAAATGCAACTTTTATTGGTTGTCTATATGCCGGTTTGATCATTACCGAAGAAGGTATAAAAGTTATTGAGTTCAATTGCAGATTCGGCGATCCGGAAACTCAGGTTGTTCTACCAATTATAAAAGGCAACTTTCTGCATCTTCTCTATTCAGCTTCTCTTGGAAAAATTAATAAATCAGCTGTTGAGTATAATGGCGGTTCTTCAGTTTGTGTAGTTGCTGCATCAGGAGGATATCCTGATTCATACGAAAAAGGATTTGAAATTACAGGGCTTGATGAACAACTGGCAGGTATCCTTGTTTACCATGCAGGAACAAAGGAAACAAATGGAAAAATTCTTACTAATGGCGGAAGAGTTCTCGGAGTAACATCAGTATTACCTGATTTTAATTTAATGCTCGCAAAGGATCATGCTTATAAAGCTCTTGCAGGAATAAAGTTTAAAAACATTTATTATCGGAAAGACATATCAGACAAGGCTTTCAAATAAGCCTTCAAACTCTCATCGACTTTTGCTTCTTAATTTTTATAGATACATTACTTCGTAAAAAGTTACCTTCTTAAAATTTAATGATACCACTTCACGTTCACTCGAACAATACTTTATTGAAT
>CAZLJI010000147.1:0-5923 GCA_964559565.1 uncultured Ignavibacteriaceae bacterium
CCATAAAAAGTTGAAACTAATATTCCTATAAATGAATCCGGACCATAAACAGCAAGATTTTCTGACATAATTCCAAGCGATCCACTTCCTGAAAGAGGTCGCATTAATGCCATCGGCAACGCTTCTGCAGGCATACCAATTAAATTCGTAATTGGTTGTAGTATAATGATCAGCCAATCCATTCCCCCGCCTGCTCTGAAGATTCCGATTGCTATCAACATTGCCACCAGGTAAGGAATTATTTTTACTGCAATATTAAATCCATCTTTAGCACCTTCCACAAAACTTTCATACACTTTAACTTTTTTGATTGCACCGTATCCAATAAAAACAATTATCAGCAATGGAATAGCAAGCTTAGATACTACTTCAATTACATTCTTAAATCCTTCTGCAGAAATAAAAGAAAGTAATTTTCCTGTACCAGAAGCCAGGCCCGTGATAAAAAATAATATTATTGCCAGAATTGCAACTAATGCCAGTACAAAAAATTTTAGATTCCTCTTGAACCAATCTAAAAAACTCCACGATTCCAGATAAAATTTCTCGATAATTTTGGTTGCAGTCACGCCAGCGATCGTTGCACAAAGTGCTCCGAAAACTGTTGTGCCTATTATTATTGCAGGGTTTGAACTACCTGAAGCAGCCCGAACAGCGATTGCAGTTGCAGGAATCAGTGTTAGTCCAGCCGTGTTAATTGCAAGAAAAGTAACCATTGAGTTTGAAGCTGTTCCTTTATTCGGATTAATTTTCTCCATCTCTTCCATCGCTTTCAATCCGAATGGTGTAGCAGCATTTCCCAAGCCTAGCATATTTGCTGAAATATTCATTATCATTGAGCTCATTGCAGGATGATCAGCTGGAATTTCCGGAAATAATCTTTTTGTGAAAGGTTTAAGTGACCTTGCAATTATTTTTATTAATCCTGCTTCCTCCGCTACTTTCATTACACCAAGCCAAAGAGCCATAATACCAATTAAACCAAGTGCGATTGTCACAGCAGTTCCCGCATATTCAAGTACTGCCCTTGTAATATCATTCATTTTAATAAATGATACAGCATCAAATATTATTTCTGCGTCATAAGAATTCTCCGATATTTTTTCATTGAGTATTATGCTTCCAGTGAGTTCATCATTTTCACCAGAGGCTGCGGCCATTTCTTTCCAGACTGATGGCGCTTTATCATCAACCTTTATCGAAATAAAACCAGCCTTTAAATCTTTTTTAATATTAACAGTGGCATCATAGTCTAAATTTGATTTGATCCTATCATTATAAAAACTGTTAAATACCGAAGAAATTATTTTAACTTTAGCTGAATGTTTACCTTCTTCTATCGTATCAAAATTTTCCTTGAAGGAGATGGTGACTTTGAGAGGAGTATCGTTTTTGTATCGGTCTGTGCTGCTATTTATAATATCTGTAGTTAGTGCGGCACCAACTCCGAGCAAAATTAAGGCTACCCAGATGTAATTCAGCACGAATTAATTCCCGATAATTATTTAGTGGAGATTAAAAAATTAAGTATACTTATCTATCACTTAATCAATAGCCAACCTCATCAAAGGCAAGAAGCTCTTCAGAGTCTACTATCAATAATTTCCCCTTTGTTTGGGTTTCCTTTTCAGGAAGAAGCAATTTGCCTGAATATTTCTCAATAAAACTTTGAGCAATATCTTTTATAGTTTTTTTCTCTTCTGCTTCCCGAATAATACCAGTTACCACAATTGAAAAAAGTCGATACAAAGGATCCTTTTTCTCAACCAGGTCCTTGGAAACATTTTTATCACTTAAAATTGTAAACTTGGCTGGAGAATCTAATTTGATTGTTCGCAGCAGCTCTTCATTATCTATGTAGAAGAAAACATTCTTATTCTGATAAACAAAAATTGTTGCAAACTGAGCGAAGCCTTCCTTCTGTAGTGTTACCGATACAACGCCTCCTTGTGCAGAGCTCAGCTCTTTTTCTACAAGTGAAAGATCTCTGATTACTTTAGTTTTTCTATTCATTTTTGAAAACTTGCTTTCGCTTTTCTAATTTAATTTCTCCATCATCCTGGATTTGATGCAACGCTTATTTTCATCCGCGAAGATGCAACTTTTACAGGCTTCCAAATTTACGGAATAGTTATTATTTCTAATCGAATGAATCATCGATTTTATACCAAAATTAATATGCTGATCCATTGTTTCGTTAAAGTTAAAAATAAATGGATTATCAGGATATTTAATGAAGATGATTCTTCCCTCAATCTCAAACTTTTTATTGAAAAGCCGGGAAATAATATATGCATAAAAGTTTAGCTGAGGTAAATATTTTTGTGAGCTCAAATGAATTTGATCTGGATTTATATTATCTGTTTTATAATCAATTATAATCAGTTTTGAATCTCCGATTATGATCTTATCTATTATTCCAAATAGATAAAAATCTTCTACTTTCAGGTAAGCTTCAAATTCATTTTTATAATTTATAAATGAATCGATAGACTTGAACTCATTCGAATCATAAAAGCAAATTAAGTCATTCATAATTTCTGGTCGAAGTGATTCAAGTATTGCTTCATTAAAATTATTTTTGAGTTTTTCCTCAACAAATTCTGACAGATTCTCTTTGCTAATATTCTTCCTGAGAATATAATGAATTAGCTGCCCTTTAAATTTTACAAATTCAGTTATCGTGGAATCATCATCAAATAAATGAGAACTCAATTCTCTCCTGTTATAATCATCCTCAAAATTGAATTTTAACGTTCTTTTATACTGATATGATTGCTGAATCAGCTCTCCGAGCTTATAATTATACTGAAGATTGTATTTAAGCGGACAGGTGGAAAAAGTCGAAAATCTAGTTGCTGAAATAACCTCGCCTTTAGACTCATCCTTAATGCCAGATAAAATTAATTTCTTGTTCTTAATATCTGGATTATCTTTTTTAATTATCTGTTCAGAGTATTCAATGTGTCGTAATACCGGTATTTCTGTTTTTAGTGATTTAGTCAAGTTTGTGTAAGTTTCGTTTTCTTTGTGCAAAAAAATAAGTTCTCCTTCAAACATGACTTTATCTGAAGTTAATTTCTGTTGCAGACCCTCATTAATTAATGCTGCAAAAGATTTTTTCTTAAGTGATTTCCCTTCATCTGTATATGAAATGAAAAGAAAATCCTTTGCTCGAGTCAAACCAACGTAAAGCAATCTTTTAAGCTCAGCGATTTCTTTATTTGACTCAATGTAATTATACACTCCAACGATTGGTGCAGAAAAATAATCACCGAAATAATTTTCATTTAGGGGTACTTTTGTTAGTAAACCAAAAATTTTATCCACCGTAAATGATCTCGACTTAACTTTATTAACCTGCGTTGTATCATTGCATTTAAACAAAAATACCGCAGGATATTCCAATCCTTTTGCCTGATGAATTGTTAGAATATGAACACCATCATTTGTTGCCTCAATATGACCTTGTGCTTCATCTTCAGATCTGGAAATGGCTTCGTTCAAAAAAGAAGCATAATCATAAAGTGTATTGAATTCATCATTGAAAAATTCATTTGTGATGGAAATAAGCTTATTCAGATTGGAAATTTCCTGTGCACCATCAATTCGTGAAGAGATTGTTGAAATGAAATCTGACTCTTTCAATATTTTTCTCAGAAGCAGTGAAATATTAATCCTGCTTGAAAGCTCCTTATTTTCATTAAGGATTTGAAATTTTTCAGCCCAGAATTTTATCTGCGAAGCTGAAGCTTTTTTAATTTTTTCCCAAAAGGATTCTCCTTCAAACATAGAGAGTTCAAGTAAATTAACATCAGAAACGAGAAAGAATGGAGAACGAAGAACCCCAATAAGTGCAGCATCATCCTTTTCATTAAGAAGAAAGGCAAAATAATTATAAATATCGCTTATACTTTGTTTCTGATAGAAGCCTGTTCCTCCAACTACTTTAAAAGGAATTTGAAATTTTATAAACGCATTCTGCAGCTCAGCAAATGCCGCTCGCTTACGAACGAGAATTGCTATCTCATTCCAATATGATAGTCTACTTTTTTGTTCCTGTTTAAGCTTTATAATTCTCTTTGCAATAAGTTCAGCTTCATTAGTATCAGTACTAGCATCTTCATCCGCTGCAATTAAAAATTCAACATGTCCTTCAAAGCCGTCTGAACGAGCACAAACCAAATCTGAGGCTGAAACTTCATTGAAGAATAATCTCGGCTCAGTGAATAAATTTTCAAATAATGAATTGACAAATAAGCAAATTGAAGGGGCCATACGAAAGCTATCCGGAAGTGTTAGCAATGAATCGTTTCCATACGCTTCCTGAATATCTGACTTTGTTTTTGAAAAGACCTGAAGCTCAGCATCACGGAAACGATAAATACTCTGCTTCTCATCGCCGACAATAAATAAATTCCCCTTTTTCAAATCATCTACCAGCGGAAGAAATATTTCATACTGAATTTGATTCGTATCCTGGTATTCATCAACTAACAGAAATTTGTATTTACCAGAAAGTGCTTTTCTTACAGATTCATTTTCAAATAACATTTTAGTTTTAAGCAGGATGTCCTCAAAGTCAAGAACTCCAATCTCTGATTTCTTAAATTCAAAAGCCGCAAGTACATCCCGAAAGATGCGAATCAACGCCATTCCATATTTGGCAAGTTCTATCTCCATGGCATTGTGGTTGTCAGCAAGTTCAATTTCATCAAGATCACTAAAGAAATTTTCAACATTCTCAATCAGGCTTTGAATCTCACTTTGTTCTTTTGAAGGAAGGTAGCCCTGTTTCCTCACACTACCATCCTTAATTAATATTTTTCCACGAAGTTCTTGGAGTTTCCTAAAAACATCAATTTCATTTTCTTCAGCTCTGATTGATTCTAAGCAGTGTTTTGTTTCAATTGCAAGCTTATTATTCAAATTGTAGTCGAAAACTTTATTATTGATAATTTCAAGCTGAGTTAAAACTTCGGGTAATACTTTTTCAAGAACTATTTTAAGGTTTGATTTAAATAGCCTGAACAAATTCTTTGCAATTTCGTTTTCACTTAAAGAATAGTTTTTATCGATCAGATGAAGAACATTTTTCTTTTTACTTATCATCTCTGATAGTTCACTCACCAAATTATTCTTCGAACCTAAAAGTCTTATCAATAACTTTACATCCGATTGATCATTAGTTGACTTTAACATTTCTTTGAGCTTAGTCTCAATCGCTAAATCAATCAATTCCGAAGCTTTTTGCTCATCTATCGGAATGAAGTTCGCATCAATTGAAGCCTCTACAGGAAACTCTCTTAAAAGATCAATACAGAATGAATGTATTGTTGAAATCTTAACGGAAACAAGCCGCTTTCTTATTTTTTCTATGTGATGCTTTAAGTCAGAGTCAGTTGTTACGATTAGTAACTTATTTAACTCTTCTGAAATTCTTTTATAAAGTTCACCGGCAGCTTTTTCAGTAAATGTTATCGCCGCAACCTGACTTAGCGGAGTTGAAGTTTTGATGATAATTTCCAGAAATCGTTGAGCAAGCACAAAAGTTTTTCCTGAGCCTGCATTCGCTGTCAGAGAAATCGATTTATTAATAGAAAGTGCTTTACTTTGATGGGGCGTGAGAATGTTCATTTCACAATTCTTATTTAGGATTCTTCACTGGTATTTTTATACCGAAAACTGTACCTGATGTGTTGGATGAAATTATTTTGATCTCACCTTTTGTATTTTCCAGAAATCTTTTTATCAGCTTCAGCCCCAAACCGAGTCCCTTTTCTTTTGTTGTGAAGTTAGCGTCAAAAATTTTATTCTGAATTTCTGGTGATATTCCATTACCGTTATCAGAAATTTTAACAGACATATTATCTTCAGTTAAAAATCCTTCATCATCACACCCTATCGAAGCAAATAACAAAAT
>CAZLJI010000147.1:5933-6315 GCA_964559565.1 uncultured Ignavibacteriaceae bacterium
ATCAGAAATTTTAATTATTGAGATTCCTTCATCGACTGCTAAATCAATATTAATAATACTGGCTCTTGCCTGAATTGAATTCCTGATAAGATTAATGAACATTCGCCGCATCTGTGAATTATCTGATTCGACTAAAACATTTTCAGATTCAGTCTTGAATTTAATTTCTGCCTCCTCATCTCCAAATAAATGAATAGTATCCTTTATTACTGGGATGAGATCGAACTCTTCAAGCTTTAAGCTCGGCATTTTTGCAAATGAGGAAAATTCAGAAGCAATAAGACTTAGGTTTTCTATCTGATTAAGTATTGCCTGGGAAAGTTTTTTTAGGATATCATCAAATTCAGTTCGTTTATCATTATATGCTGCAACAAGCTGCTGA
>CAZLJI010000148.1:0-6207 GCA_964559565.1 uncultured Ignavibacteriaceae bacterium
GCAAAACAAGGATTCAAGTCGATCGAATTTCCTGAATACGATACTGACTGGAATTCAGATTCTTATGCGACTGTTTCTGGACAGAATTCAAATAATTCCATAAGAGTGACCAATGAATTTATGAATGCGGTTCTGGATGATAAGGATTGGAATCTTTACTGGAGAATTGAGAAACGAAAAGCAAAGGAAGAAAACAGAAATCCAAAACCTTGTAAATCTTTAAGGGCAAGAGACCTCTGGAATGATATTGCTTTTGCAGCATGGTCTTCTGCCGATCCGGGAATTCAATTTCACAGTACGATTAACGATTGGCACACCTGCCCGGAAAGTGGCGAAATCAAAGCATCAAATCCTTGCAGCGAATACATGTTCCTTGATGATACTGCCTGTAATCTTGCATCAATGAACCTCATTAAGTTTTATAATCTGAAAGAAAAGAAATTTAATGTAGATCACTACCGACACGCTACCAAAATCTGGACTATTGTTTTAGAAATCAGTGTGACGATGGCACAATTCCCGAGCAGGAACATCGCCCAGTTAAGTTATGAATACAGAACTCTTGGACTTGGTTATGCAAATCTCGGCACATTGCTCATGCTTCAAGGTATTCCTTACGACAGCAACGAAGGTTTTGCAATTTGTGGTGCATTGACTGCAATAATGCATATGTCAGCATATGCAACTTCTGCGGAGATGGCAAAAGAAATTGGGACTTTCCCGGGATTCAAGCCAAATAAAAAACATATGCTTCGAATCATCAGAAATCACAGACGTGCTGCTTATAATGTACCCAATGAAGAATATGAAAATCTTAAAATTTATCCCGTAGGCATAAATCCAAAACATTGTCCTTCTGATTTATTGAAAGCTGCAAGAGAAGATGCTGACAGAGCATTAGAACTTGGTGAACAATTTGGATTCAGGAATGCTCAGGTAACTGTAATTGCACCAACTGGTACAATCGGTCTTGTAATGGATTGTGATACCACCGGTGTTGAACCAGATTTCGCCCTGGTAAAGTTCAAAAAACTTGCCGGCGGTGGTTACTTTAAAATCATAAATCAATCGATTCCTCCTGCACTTGAAAGATTAGGATACAATAAAGATCAGATAGCTGAAATTATTAAGTACGCTAACGGGCAAGGAACATTACAAGGTTGCCCATATATCAATCCTGAATCATTAAAATCTAAAGGATTCACTGAAGAAGCATTGGCCAAAATTGAGAAAACACTTCCTACAGTTTTTGAGCTAAGCTTTGCATTTAACAAGTTTACCCTGGGTAATGACTTCTTAATAAATAATCTTGAAATTGACGAGGACAAGTTCAATAGGTTTGATTTTAATCTTTTAGAAGAGATTGGGTTTTCCAAACAGGAAATTGCATCAGCAAATGATTACGTTTGCGGAACGATGACTGTTGAAGGCGCTCCATTCCTTAAACACGAACACTACCCTGTTTTCGATTGTGCCAACAAGTGCGGCAAGAAAGGCACAAGATTCATTAGAGCAATGGCCCACATAAAAATGATGGCGGCTGCTCAGCCGTTCATTTCCGGTGCTATTTCAAAAACAATTAACCTTCCAAACCAGTCAACTATTGAAGATGTTAAAGATGCTTATATGCAATCTTGGAAGCTTGGCGTAAAAGCAAATGCACTTTACAGAGATGGTTCAAAATTATCCCAGCCATTAAATACACTCAGTGAAGAAGATATCGAGGCATTGATCGAAGACAAAGAGAAGAACGATATGGTCAAAGTTGCGGAGAGGATAATTCACAGATATATTGCTAAAAGAAGAAGGTTACCGGATAGAAGATCAGGTTATACACAGAAAGCAAAGATCAACGGTCAATCGGTTTATATAAGAACCGGCGAATATGATAACGGACAGATTGGTGAATTATTTATAGATATGCACCGTGAAGGAGCCGCGTTCAGAAGCCTACTTAACTGTTTTGCAATTTCAATATCACTTGGTTTGCAGCACGGAGTTCCGCTTGAAGAGTTTGCTGATGCATTTGTATTCACAAGATTTGAACCCAGCGGTATTGTAACAGGAAACGAAAAAATTAAAATGGCTACTTCAGTTATTGATTATATTTTTAGAGAACTCGCAGTTACATACCTGAACAGATACGATCTTGCTCACATCGAGCCTGAAGAAATTAAATCAAAAGCTTCTCCGGGAATTGTGAAGAAGTTTGCTGAGCCTGATTTTGTAAGTGAAGAAATAGTTAGTGAAAGACTTGTTGAACTTGATAAAGACAATATCGACGAGTTTTCGACTCCAACAAGAACTCCAAACTCACATTTGAAACGCGATACACCAACCGCAACGAGTAAAAAAGCTGAGAAGAATACACAGGTTAAGATGGCAATTGAAAGAGGTTACACAGGCGATATCTGCACCGAATGCCAGAGTATGACTATGGTAAGAAACGGAACCTGTTTGAAATGTATGACTTGCGGTTCTACTTCGGGATGCAGTTAATATTATCTGATATTAATGTTAAAAGCCGTTCTCATAAGGAACGGCTTTTTTATGTTGATATTCGTTATTTATCGCTGATTAATATTATTGCGCTTTCTCGGTCAACCCATTACTCTCAAACCTTCTAGCACCCATGAAGTTTCTTGCATAATAATCATAATCTAACTCTGTGATTGTCACTCCTTTTTTAGTACTGGCGTGCGCAAATAGATTATCGCCAATATAAATACCAACGTGTCCGGGTTTTACTCTTTTGCGCGTGTTAAAAAATACCAGGTCACCAAACTTTAAGGTATCATCCTTTGATACAACACTGCCCTGCGTATATTGAAGACGAGCGGATCGTTCCAGATTTATATTGAAAACGTCCCGGTAAAGTATCTGTGTAAATGCAGAACAGTCCATACCATCCTTTGTATTCCCACCGTATTTATACGGCGTATTCAGGTATTTGATCACTTCCATAAGCATCTTTTCCTTTAGAGTTGTGTAATCAAAACCCGGGACATCGAAAGTATAATCATTGGTTTCATTTGTTGCGAGAAGACTTGAAACATCTATCTCGGGATCTTCTAAAGGAAGAGTATCTGGGTCCTTTAAATCAAGGTTGAGATCAACAATCATTGAATCATCTGCAGAAGTAAATCTAACAGAGGATTTATCTGTGTCTACATCCGGAGTCTTTTTTCCAAACCTTACCGTGTTGCTTGACGAACAGGCAGAGATAATTAGTAGAGAAAATAGGAACAGGAGTATTTTTGAATTGAGACTTCTCAACTTCAGCCGAGATATTTTTTCAATTCTTTGCTTCGGGTTGCATTTCGCAATCTACGAATTGCTTTTTCTTTTATCTGACGAACTCTTTCGCGGGTAAGATTGAACTTCTCACCAATTTCTTCAAGTGTTAACGGTTCATCAACATCTAATCCAAAATATAGCTTTATCACTTCAGCTTCTCGCGCTGAGAGTTTAGATAATGCTCTTTCGACTTCCTCTTTAAGTGATTCATCCATTAAAATATTATCAGGTGAGGGTTCATCAGGATTTTCGAGAACATCAAGAAGACGATTTTCTTCACTATTTGAAAATGGTGCATCCATTGATACGTGTTTAGCTGATAACGTCATCGCTTCCGAAACATCCTCAACATTCATTTGAAGCTCCTCAGCAAGTTCTTCAGAGCTTGGTTCTCTTTCATACTCCTGTTCAAGATTGCTGTATGCTTTACCAATCCTGTTCAATGCACCTACTCGGTTAAGCGGTAATCTAACAATTCGTGATTGTTCCGCGAGTGCCTGCATAATTGATTGACGAATCCACCAAACTGCATAGGAAATAAACTTAAATCCGCGAGTCTCGTCAAATCGTCTTGCAGCTTTAATTAAACCAAGATTTCCTTCATTAATTAAATCCCCAAGAGAGAGTCCCTGGTTCTGATATTGCTTTGCCACACTGACAACAAACCTCAAATTAGCTTTGGTTAGCTTTTCCAGTGCATCTGCATCACCCTGTTTTATTTTAATCGCAAGTTCAATTTCCTGTTCAGGAGTAAGCAAAGCAACCTTCCCGATATCGTGGAAGTATTTATCCAGTGCTTGAGAATCCCTCTGTGTAAACTGCTTTGTGATTTTCACGACTTACTCTTTTTGAATTTCTCTGAGTTAACAGAATCAACAATACCTACGATTGATGCATCCACAGGAGCCATATCAACCGGTAAGGGTATCACAGCTTCCGATGCAGTGATATAATAAACTATTTCTCCGGGACCTGAGCCAACGGTATCAACAGCAATGATCGGATCACCAGTCTTTTCCAATTCACCATTCAATGGTTGAACTATCATCAGCTTAAAGCTGCTTAAACTTGGATGCTTTCTTGTAGCCCAAATATTGCCAATGACTTTTCCTAAAAACATTTTTATTCAGCTCACAATTAAAAATTATTTTTCCGATACATCAAGCTTATCTACAATCCCCATAATTACTGCATCAACCGGTTTATCTTTTGTAAAACTAGTCATTCGTGATGAACTTCCGGTTGCAACAAGAACTACTTCACCTTCACCAGCACCAACACTGTCAACTGCAACCACAAAACGCTCCTTCTCTTTTAGTTCAAGACTTAGTTCACGAACAATTAATAATTTTGCGCCAACAAGATTTTCATCTTTTTTAGTTGACCAAACAGTTCCAATAACTCTTCCAAGAAACATTTATACTCCCACTTCTTGTGGATGAATGATTTTCAAATTTGTTTTTTTATACCTGTCAGTGTTCATTGTAACAATCGGTAATTTATTTATTAGAGAGACCACAGCAAACAATGCATCACGAACATTTTCAGTCTTTTCAGAAAACTCAGGGACACTCAAAGCGTATCTTGAATGCAGACCAAGCACTTTTAGCGAATCCAAAACACTTCTCACTAAATACTTTTCATTGTCATTCTGGCAAGCTGCCAGTAGTTCAGATGCATTTAAGACCGTTGTAAAACAAATTCCCGTCTGCATCAGATTCATTAAATAATTATTTTCATTTGCAGTAAGGTAATCAACAATAACATCGGTATCTAAAAGAAATTTAACCATTCGATATACGCTCTTTGAATCTGCTGTTTTTTAATTTTCCGTCTGCCAGTAGAAACTTGACGATTACCCAATCAGGTAAATCCTGAATTTCCTTTATTCCTCCGAATAAATCTATATCAATCTTCAATTTTATAGTTTCTTGCTCAGTTGAAGTCTTTACTTCCAAACTAACCTGAGTATAGCCGGAGTTATTAAGTTCTGCCAGCGATCGTGAAATAGCATTATCAGATTTCCGGTCATTCAAATCAATGAAGATAGTTTTTTGTTTTATACCTTCGCTCTCATTCATTCAGGAAACTGACTCCGTTAAGCTTGTTTTCAGTATTAAAGAAATCAGCAACAGTCTTTCCAACATCTGAAAATGTTTTTCGAACACCCAGATTCTTACCAATAACTCCCTTTCTATAATACAGTAGCGGAACATATTCCCTGCTGTGATCAGTGCTTGGTGTTGTCGGATCGTTTCCGTGATCAGCAGTAATCGCAAGCCTGTCACTTTCATCCAGACTATTCAAAAAGCCTGGCAGAAACTGATCAAACTCAACTAACTTATGAGCAAAACCTTCCGGATCATTTCTGTGCCCAAAATACACATCGAAATCTACAAGATTTGCAAAAATAAAGCTACCCTTTGTTTCACCTGCACATTTAATTAACTGCTCACAGCCTTCTTCGTTTGACTTCGTCAACAATTGTTTCTTAATTCCTTTATAGTTGAATAGATCATTTATCTTACCTATACCGATTGTAGTAATGTTGTTTTCAGAAATAATATCAAGCACAGTTGGCTGGGGAGGATCAAGTGAAAAATCTTTTCTGTTTTTTGTTCTTGTAAATTTACCCGGAGCGCCAACAAATGGTCTGGCAATTACTCTTCCAACCTGAAGAGGATACTTTAAAACTTTTTCTCGGGTGATAGAACAAATTTCGTATAATCTTTTAAGTGGAATGATTTCTTCGTGAGCAGCTATCTGAAAAACTGAATCGGCAGAAGTGTAAATAATTGGATAACCGGTTTCCAGATGCTGTTTACCAAGCTCATCAATTATTTCTGTTCCTGAAGCTGGTTTGTTGCCTAATATTCCTTTGCATCCAGTCTCTATTAAAAAACTTTCAAC
>CAZLJI010000149.1:0-6202 GCA_964559565.1 uncultured Ignavibacteriaceae bacterium
TTTCTGATCCGTGTCCAGAGTATATTGCAAAAATCTGGTTATCGTTTAAAGCATTAATCAGCTGTTGTGTTGTTGCGCCATAAGTATGAGTGTATAACTTCAGATTTGTATAAAAAGCAGGCTCAAAGTATGTGCTGATAACATAATTGTGTGTTCCCTCGGTTATCTGATAGTTATCTGAAGAAGCCATGTAAATATTTTTCTTTAATAATGTTCCAATCTGGTTTTCCATGAAGACTGATTTATTAATTGCATTCTGAAGCTCTGTTGTGTTTGCAATCGAAAATCTTCCCAAGAAAGCATCTGCAAAATAATCGCCGCCTTCAAGCTGGACATAATTGATATCTGTTTTTGGCGAGCCTTCGCCCGTCCCTGTCCACGCTGGAATTTGTGCAACATCCCCAACCAGCAAAATATATTCTGGTTTGGTAGTTGGTTCATTATACCTCTGTTGAATAAAACTTTTTATAGCAGTGGTTGTTGTCCCTGTAACACTCGTGTTGAACATATCAACTTCAAAACCTTTGCTGATCTTGTGCGTTACAAACTGCTGCATACCTGCTTCAAAAGAAGGATCTGTTATTATTAGATACTTCGATGCTGCTCGAAATGATGTTCCTTCATAATTAACAAAAACGCTTTTATAAAATTGATCGAAGTTTATTGACTTCTCCACCACAGGAACAATCGGACGGTCGAGCAATATGTTAATTAATCCACTATTAACTATTACCAGTTTATCTTCTCTGGGATTATATCTGAACGGATAGATAGTAACAGCTACTCCCTTAACTCCTGCAATGATAAATGGTTCGGATATTTTAACAAATGGTTGTTCCAAATTACCTGATGAGTTGTAATAATCGTTATTAATTGTGAAGGGTCTTTCTCCGATAGGATTTGATTTTTCCCAGGGCATCTGAAAAGGAAAGATTTTATTTTTCAGAATCTTTTCTTCTGTAATAATATTTTTTATTTCAAACTCTGGTTGTGTTTCTTCATATGCGATGAAAAGGTTAAAAGAAACAATCGGAAGTGCGGGCAAACCAACCTCAGGTACTACACCATAACCAGGAATCTGTAATTGATTATATTCTACACCTTCAGCCGTAAACGGAAGATGCTGATAAGCAGGCAATGTGAAATTAATAAGATAACCATTGGATGTTTTGTTCAGATTTATTCCTTCCGGAACAGAAGCCTGCGAGGAACCTGAGATCAAGATTAAAGAAAATGATAGAAGCGACAAGAAACGGTATAAGTTTTTCATGATAACCCCGAATAAAGATTGGATAAAAAGGATGAGCACAGCATTTAATTTAAATTTGCCTGTTAGATAGTTTGTCTAAATTATATTTTCAAAATTAAATCATTAAAACATTATATCTCTGTTTAATTATCAACAGTTGTGTGGAGTGAAATAATTCTGTTGTTGTACACTGCATTCACTGCACAGGTATTGCCTGAGTTTAATTGCTTTAATTTGGCGTCTAATTAGAGATTTTACTTAAAGCAGCAATCATTGTGAAAGATGTATTTCAAAATTATAAGAGCAGCATACATCATTAAAAATATCTTTGAAAGATTTTATAAAACTTCGTTTGTTAAATTTCTATTTGTGATTTTTGTTTTAGACGGACTTCAAAGAGGAGGGTAAGAAAATTCTAAAAGTTGTACCGATTCCAAACTCGGATTCAACTTCAATTTTACCCGAGTATGAGTCTACTATTCTTTTAACAATTGACAAACCCAGTCCTGTGCCGCTGATAGTCTTTGTAAGTTCATTCTTTGCACGGAAGAATTCAGAGAAAAGCTTTTTTTTCTCTTCGGGTTTCAGTCCGATACCTGTGTCTTTTATTTCTGTTATCAGATAATTTTCCGACTTCAAAACGGCGATTGAGATAGCCCCGTTTTCTTTATTATACTTAATTGCATTACTGATGAAGTTTGTGAAGAGCCGGTTTATTTCCTCGAAGTCGGCTTTAATGCAGGCAGCATCGCTCTGACAATTCAGTGAAACCGAAATTCCTTTTTTGTTTATCTCAACCTGGAAAAGTTCAAGAACAGACTTAACAACTTCTTCAACACAAACCTGCTTGATTTCACGTTTAACGGTTTTCATTTCCATTCTTGAAATATCCAGAAGGTCGTTCACCATTTTGAGCAGTCCATCAAGTCTCAACTGCGACCGGATGATGTAATCTTTCTGCTGTTCCTGCGAGAGTTTTATTTTATCATCAGTAATAAGATTAAGAAAACCATAAACAGCAGCTATCGGCGCTTTCAACTCGTGAGATACCATTGAAACGAATTGTGACTTGAGCTGTTCAATTTTTTTCAGTGCGGTTATATTCCGTATTACAACCACAACTCCTGCCAATGAATTATCAGGATGCGGAACTGGAGATGCAGTAGCTTCAACAAACAATTCGCCGTGAGGATTTATTTCCAACTGCGCCGAATATGAGTTTGGATGAAATTCCTCCTTGCTGAGAATCTTATTTATCAAATCGGAAATTTCAGGATGAAGTCTGCCGATTATTTTTTCCTCAATATGGACTGATTCAAGATCAAGCAGCTTCAGTACTGCAGGATTGTAAAGTACAGCTTCACCCGCTTTGTTGATCACCAGTACACCATCGCTGATTGAGTTGATGATTGTATTAAGTCGTGTTTTTTCGAAAGCGACTTCGAGAAGACGTTTTTCCCTTTCTTTCTGCCATTTTTCGGCTTCAAGATTAATGAGTCTTCTCTGGTATCCTTCTTTCAGATTTTGAATTAGTTCTTCTGGTGGAAATGGTTTTGGAATGTAGCCGTGTGCACCGAGTCTCGTTGCTTCGACAGCAGTTTCATAGCTGGCATAGGCAGTTGCAATATAGCAAATGGTATTGGGAAATTTCTTTTTAATCTTTTTAAGAACTTCAATACCATCAACATCAGGCATTTTCAAATCAATGACTGCAAGATCAAACTCAGTTTCGGTTCCTAACTTAATTCCTTCCGTTCCGTTTTCTGCCTCGGTCACTTCATAGTTTTCCATTTCAAGCAAACGTTTTACACCCGTGCGTAATGCTTTTTCATCATCAACGACTAGAACTTTTGGTTTGTATGTGGTCATAATTAATTTTCAACAGAGTGATCTCACCTCGTCAGAGTCGGTAAGACTCTTACGGAGTCTAACGACCTAAATCTCTCTCTTAGAAAGAGAGGGACTTTTAAACTCAACTCCCCTTCTCTTTTTAAGAGAAGGGGCCGGGGGATGAGTTAGAATTTGCAACCGACATTCTCCCGAGATTGCTTCGTCCCGAATTAATCGGGACTCGCAATGACAGGCTCCTATTTCTCTTTCAACTCAAAAAAGCTTTCAAGCCTCTGAACGAAGTCATCAATCACAACAGGCTTGTTAACAATAGCATCTGCTTTTATCCATTCCTTTTCTTCACTTGTCGATGCACCGAACTTGAATCCTGTTTCGTAAGTTGCGGAGGTCAAAATAAAAACGGGAATGTGTTTACCATGCTCATCTTTTTTGATTCTGTAGCAAAGCACAAAACCCGAATCGTGTTCCTCCATTATCAAATCAACAACTGCAGCATCCGGTTTGGTTTTCCTGAATAAATCCCATCCTTCTTTTGAACTGTTTGCAGTTATGATTTCATAACCTTTGGATTCAATTAAAATTTTATTTTGATCAAGAAGATCGAGGTCGTCATCAACTAATAGAATTTTCTTTTTCTCATTCATTATGCTTTCGCTCCTTCAAATGTTATATCTGTTTGGTACGTCTGATGTTTTGGTAATGTTATCTTAAATGTTGTTCCTTTTCCGATCTCAGTTGTGAAAGTAATATTTCCTTTGTGCATTTTAATTATGCCATAAGAAATTGCGAGACCGAGTCCAGTTCCCTTCCCGATATTTTTTGTTGTGAAGAATGGAGTGAAGACTTTGCTTTGATTTTCCTTTGGTATTCCGTTTCCGGAATCTGTGAACTCGACAATAAAATTATTCTGATCAGATGATATGTTGATTGTCAACTCTCTCTTTTCGCTTTCACTCATAGCTTCGCAGGCATTTTTAATCACGTTGATAAAAACCTGCTTAAGCTGATCTTCATCGCCCGCCATTTTGTAGCCGTTCTTCAGAATATTAAACTTAAAATCTATTTGCTTGTACTCTGAATCAAATGTAAATGGTCGTAAAATTTCTGTGATGGATTCTGTTAAATCGAATTCGGTTAATTTAAGTTTTCCCTGACGTGCAAAATTCAGAAGATTTGAAACAATATTCTTGCAGCGGTTTGCTTCCTCAACGATCAGCTCAAGGTCTTCTGTTCGCTGATCTTCATTATAAACTTTTTCAAGATCACGTTTCAGCATCGAGGCATAAAGTAAAATCGTTCCGAGCGGATTATTAATTTCGTGAGCAACTCCGGCTGCAAGCTGACCAATGGATGCAAGTTTTTCAGCAACTCTCAATTGTTCCTGTGTATCGCTTAGATTATCATAAGCATTTTTCAATTCCTCTATCAGGTAAGGCAGACACATTTCTTTTTCAGCGAGGTCTTTTGCAATTGCAACTGCATACTCTCTGCAAGTCGGATAACCGCACGCACCACAATTCAATTCATCTTTGGGATTGAACTTTCCTGTCTGAGCAAGTATCTCTTTTATTTTTTCTTCTAAAGGATATGGACGTCTTTGATTATCTACTTTGAAACTTCTGGCAAGATTCAGCTTTCGTGCATTATAAAGATTGCTCTTCCAAACTCTGCGGTCAACAGTATTAATTTTTTCGTTGATGTAATTGATAACTTTTTCTCTTCGTGCGTAATAGTTGAGAGTTGTATCAATTGCCGGTCCGCTTATGCAGCCCTCGCAGAAAAGAATATCCGTAAAGTTAGCGTTGATATGATTGTTGGATATCTCTTCAATTATCTCCAGAACTTTTTTCTTTCCCTCAACTACTATAATATCCTTCTCAAGAATGTCATCAACAACATCTGTGGTTTTCAGAAGACCACCTGCCAGCGGATAAGCTTTTCCCATCATCGCATAAGGTCCGTCGAAGTCACTCTCTTCTAGCTCATCAACATTAATTGAATGCTGCTCAAACATTTCTTTAAGTTCAGTGAAAGTGAGAACTGAATCAATTACTCCCGCAACATCTTCATCCTGAGCTTCGTGCTTTTTTGCAACACAGGGACCGATGAAAACAATTTTAACATTTTCATCCTGATTCTGCCTAAGGTATCTGCCAAGTGCAATCATCGGTGAAACAACCTTAGCAAGATTCGGAACAAGCTCCGCATAATATTTCTGAATGAAACTTACAACAGCAGGACAAGCAGAGCTGATAATTGTTTTTTCTTTTTCGTTGCTAATAATGTCAATATAACTATTTGCTATCAGATCAGCACCAAATGCAGTTTCAATTACTTGTGTAAAGCCGAGCTTTCTTAATGCACCCGGAACTTTTTTGTAGTTGTGAGGAAAAGAAGCAGCAAATGAGGGTGCTACAATAGCAACAGCGTTATTTGTTTTCAGAAGTTCATAGGTGATATCTATTTCAGAAAAAATCTGTTTTGCATCCTGAGAGCAAACTTTAACACAATGTCCGCAGGCAATGCATCTCTCTTCAATCACCTGTGCCTGTGCATCAATAACACGTATTGCAGATGCGGGACATTCTCTTACACAAGAGTAACATCTCTTACATCTGTCTGATATTGTAGTTACGATTGCCTGGTTCATACTCATTTCTTAGTTGTCATTGTGAGCGAAGCGAAGAATCTTCATTCAAAAACAGATTCTTCACAACGACTGCGTCGGGATTCAGAATGACTGTTGTCTGACTGAGCCTGTCGAAGCCTGATAAACATTTTCACCCTTCGACATCGCTCAGGGGGACACTTAGTTTCTTAATATTTTCTTTTTATCAAAATACTCAGTATGGAGAATCTCGTGAGCTTTGTGTGAATTAGGTTCTCCAAAAAATTCTCGATATAAAGTCTGTACGGATTCATTCTCGTGTGATCTTCTTGACTTTGCGTTTTCATCAATTTTATACAGGGCTTTGATGCGTTTGATAACTTTTTCAGGTTTCTGATGAATTGGTTGACCGCCGCCATTAATACAGCCGCCGGGACAAGCCATCACTTCAATGAAATGATGTTTCGAAGTTCCGCTCTGCACCTGGTCAAGTA
>CAZLJI010000150.1:0-3886 GCA_964559565.1 uncultured Ignavibacteriaceae bacterium
CGCGTTCATTTACTTTCACTTTTGTGTTTTCTAATCCGAGTCCCGAAGTATCAGGTTTTCTTCCGATAGACATTAAAACATAATCATAAGTATGTTCTGTAGTTTTACCTTCGTTATCCTGAATCTTAACCTGTATTCCATCTTTCACTTCCTTCATCTCAACAACTTTTGAGTTAAGCATTATGCCATCAAATTTATCTTTCAATCTTTTAGAAAGATGAGAAACAAGGTCACGGTCAGCACCGGGAAGCAATCCGTCAAGCATTTCAACTACAGATACCTTTGAACCAAGTGCCTGGTAAACAGAGCCAAGCTCCAGTCCGATATATCCTCCACCGATTACTAAAAGTGATTTTGGAATAGCAGGAAGATCAAGTGCGCTAGTTGAATTGAGAAGTCTTTTGCTTCCTATATTTATTGAGGGAATTGTGGCAATCCTTGATCCTGTTGCAATTACTATTTTGTCAAACTTTAATTCCTCATTTCCACCTTCTTTTTTTTCAACAAGAAGAGTTTTGGAATCTTTAAAAGTTGCCATTCCCTGAACGTAATTTACTTTACGGAATTTTGCTACTGAACCAACTCCGCTTGTCAACTTATCAACTACTTTGTTTTTCCATTCACGAAGCTTATCGAGATCGATATTTGGTTTGCCAAATTCAATTCCCCAGTTTTTTGCGTGCTCTGTTTCATCAAGAAGTTTTGCGACGTGCAGTAAAGCTTTGGAAGGAATGCATCCTCGGTAAAGACAAACGCCACCGGGATTTTTTTCCTTATCAATTAAAGTTACATTCATTCCAAGATCGGCGGCAAGAAATGCTGCGGCGTATCCGCCTGTTCCGGCACCGATGACAGCTAGATTCACTTTATTACTTTCCAATTTTATCCCTTAATGTGAATAGAGTAAGATAAAGAGTATGAGTAAGATTTTTAGGAATCATATTCGGCATTCTCCTCATAAACTCTGTCGGAGTTACTTTTAATTAATCCCACCAACATTGAAATCATTTCCTTTAACATTTGCTTCCCAGTATTAAGATCCTCATCTGAAATTAGATTTCTGATAAATAGAATATCTAAACAAATTGCACATTCAAATGAAGAACCAACGGAAATATCAAAAAATCTGCATTTATCTTTTTTCGAATACTTACCATTTCCCTCAGCTATGTTAAGCGATATAGAATTTGATGCCCTATCTAGTTGGTTTTTTATATCTGATCGAAAATCGAGTTTCGAACAAATTTTATGGGCATATTTATTAAACTCAAGCGAAACCTGATAGACTTTTAATTTCTCATGATCAAAATATACTACGCTCATTCTTACTCTTACTCTTTCTCTTTCTCTTTCTCTTACTCCTACTCTTAATCTTTATTACATAAATATTTTTAATGGTTCTTCAAGCGCTTCGCAAACCCATCTTAAAAATCGAATAGCATCTGCACCATCAATAATTCTATGATCATACGAAAGTGAGAGCGGCAGCATAAGTCGCGGTTCAAATTTTCCTTCTTTATTGTAAACAGGTTCATAATTTCCACGCGATATTCCAAGAATTGCTACTTCGGGAGAATTAATAATCGGAGTAAAATATGTTCCGCCGATTCCGCCGAGATTGGTAATCGTAAAACATCCACCCTGCATTTCATCCAGAGACAATTTTTTGTCACGTGCTTTTTGTGCAAGCTGATTCAATTCAACTGAAATTTCAATTAGATTTTTTTTGTCAACATTCTTGATAACCGGGACAAGCAACCCGTATTCAGTATCAACTGCAACTCCGATATTGATGTATTTTTTGTAAATGACTTCCATCTTATCCATATCAATACTGCTATTGAATTGTGGAAACTTTTTCATTCCTTCTGCAATTATTTTGATGAGTATTCCCGTTACAGTAAGCTTAGCGCCATGTTCTTCAACTTTTTTGCTGAGTTCTTTTCTGTCCTTTTCAAACTCAGTGATATCGGTTTTGTCAAATTGAGTAACGTGCGGAATTACTGACCAGGCATAACTCAAGTGAGTTGCTGTTTTCTCACGAATTTTGTTCATAGCAACACGTTCAACTTTTCCGTACTTCGTAAAATCTGGCAAAGCTTCTTTCTTTATTCCGATTCTAATTGCTTCGCCTTTACCTTGCATTATATTTTTCACATAGGCTTTCACATCATCCATTGAAATTCTTCCGCCTTCACCGGAACCGGGAACTTTGTTGATATCAACACCAAGTTCACGAGCGATTCTTCTAACAGATGGTGCAGCAGGAGCTGAACCACGAAGTATCGGAGGCTGATCATCACGTTCGCTTGGTTTGATTTCTTCCAATTCACCATCGCGCTTGGACGGTTTGACTTCTTTCTTTTCTTTTTTCTCTTCCTCTTTTTCCTCTTTCGCAGATTCTTTTTGAGCAGAAGGTTTCTTTTCCACTGGAGGTTCTTTTCCGGATGCTTCAACTTTTATAAGAACATCGCCAACTTTTACTTTATCGCCGGTCTTTACATTTACATCAACAATTTTACCTTCGACAGAGGATGGAACTTCAACTGTGGCTTTGTCGGTTTCTACTTCTATCACTCCCTGATCTTTTGCAATCGAATCTCCTTTTTTCACAAGAACATTAATCACATCGGCAGATTCAATATTCTCACCAAGATCAGGAACTTTAAAGTCAACAATTTGTCCCGGACTGGATTGAACCGTCTCTTTAACTTCTTTTTTAGTTTGAGATTTTGCCTCAGCCTTAGTCTCCGCCTTCGATTCTTTCTTCGCGTCTGTTTTCACTTCAGTCTTCGTCTCTGCCTCTGCTTCAGTTTTTCCTTCATCAACTTTAATAATCGTTTGTCCGACTTTAACTGAGTCACCTGATTTAACAAGCACTTCAGTAATCTTTCCGGAAATATTTGATGGGACTTCAATCGTTGCCTTGTCAGTTTCTATTTCGATTATTGATTGTTCTTTCTCTATCAAATCGCCAACTTTGACAAGTACATTTACTATGTCAGCCGATTCAATATTTTCACCAAGTTCAGGTAGTTTAAATTCTGTTGCCATTATTTTCTTATTGTTAATTTCATTTGAATGTCATTCTGAACGAAGTGAAGAATCTCCGAGATTCTTCGCGAATCCTAACGGATTTGCTCAGAATGACAGTTCGTATTTATGATACAAGCGGATTTAATTTATCCGGTTTAATTTCAAGATCCTTTTTTGCTTTTGCGAGAACTGTTTCTTTTATCTTTCCTTCTTTTGCCAAAGCACCGAGTGTTGCGTAAACAACATGCCTGTAATCAACTTCAAAGAAATCTCTCAATGCTTTACGCGATCCGCTTCTTCCAAATCCATCTGTGCCTAAAGAATGAAGTGTCCCCGGAAACCATTTTGATATTGAATCAGGAAGTGCTTTTACATAATCTGAAGATGCAACAAATACTCCTTCTTCTTTCGATAGAGTTTGTGTGATGTATGAAATCTTCTGCTTCTTATCGGGATTCAGCATATTCCATCTTTCAACTTCGAGTGCTTCTCTTCTCAATTCCTTGTAGCTTGTAACGCTCCAGACATCAGCAGAAACTTTGTAATCTTTCTCCAAAATTTCCTGAGCTTTGAGAACTTCATTCAATATTGTTCCACTACCAAAAAGTTGTGCTTTCAGTTTTGCATCTTTCATCATTGAAGGTTTGAACTTATACATTCCTTTAAGAATACCTTCCTTCGCACCTTTCGGCATTTCAGGCATTGCGTAATTTTCATTCATCACGGTGATGTAGTAATAAATATTTTCCTGATCTTCAAACATTCTTTTTATCCCATCGCGAATGATAACTGCAAGCTCAAAAGCAAAAGCAGGATCGTAAGCAACCATATTTGGAATTGCATACGCAAG
>CAZLJI010000150.1:3986-6188 GCA_964559565.1 uncultured Ignavibacteriaceae bacterium
GCTCAAAAGCAAAAGCAGGATCGTAAGCAACCATATTTGGAATTGCATACGCAAGCAGATGACTATGTCCATCCTGATGCTGCAATCCTTCTCCATTCAGAGTTGTTCTCCCCGCAGTTCCGCCGATTAAAAATCCTTTTGCACCGATATCACCTGCAGCCCAGGCAAGATCACCGACTCTCTGCAATCCAAACATTGAATAATAAATAAAGAAAGGTATCATATTTATTCCGTGAGTTGAATAAGCAGTTCCAGCAGCAATGAATGATGACATCGAACCGGCTTCAGTAATTCCTTCTTCGAGTATCTGTCCGTTTTTAATTTCTTTGTAGTAGAGAAGACTGTCTGCGTCAACCGGTTCATACAATTGACCTGCGTGTGCATAAATTCCAACCTGACGGAAAAGTGATTCCATTCCAAAAGTTCTTGCTTCATCAGGAACAATCGGGACAATATTTTTTCCAACCTCTGCATCTTTTAAAAGCTTAGCAAGAATTCTTACAAACACCATCGTCGTTGAAACTTCTCTTCCTTCAGTTCCTTTATAAAATTCTTCAAAGAGAGATTCGTTAGGAGTTTTAATCGGCTTTAGATCTGTTTTTCCTGAAGGAACAAAACCACCGAGTGCCTTCCTTTTTTCAGTAAGATATTTTATTTCAGCACTGTCTTCATCCGGTCTGAAAAAAGGCTCGTTATGAATCTGTTCATCGGAAATTGGAATACCAAAACGTGCACGGAATTCTTTCATCTCATCTTCATTCAATTTTTTCTGCTGATGAGTGATGTTCTTTCCTTCACCGCTTTCACCGAGTCCATATCCTTTAATCGTCTTTGCAAGAATAACTGTCGGAGCTCCTTTATGATTTACAGCAGCACTGAAAGCCGCATAAACTTTTTCAGGATCGTGACCGCCTCTTTTCATTTTTCTTAATTCGTCATCTGACATACTTGCAACCATTTCTTTTAACTCTTCATCAACTCCAAAAAAATGTTCACGGATGTAAGCACCGCTTTCAACAGTGTATTTCTGATACTGACCGTCAACAACTTCACCCATTCTCTTTATCAGTTTTCCATCCTTATCTTTTTCAAGAAGCGGATCCCAATCTTCGCCCCAGATAACTTTAATAACATTCCATCCTGCACCACGGAAAGCTGCTTCAAGCTCCTGAATAATTTTTCCGTTTCCGCGGACAGGTCCATCAAGTCTCTGCAAATTACAGTTGATTACAAAAATTAAATTATCAAGCTGCTCTCTTGAAGCGAGAGTGATTGCACCGAGAGTTTCCGGTTCATCGGTTTCGCCATCACCAAGAAATGCCCAGACTTTACTTCCTGTATCGCGTTTCAAACCGCGGTCTTCAAGATAACGATTGAACCTTGCCTGGTAAATTGCCATAATTGGTCCGAGTCCCATTGACACAGTCGGAAATTCCCAGAACTCAGGCATCAGCCACGGATGAGGATAGGAAGAAAGTCCGCCGCCTTTTGCAAATTCTCTTCTGAAGTTTTGTATCTGCTCTTTTGAAATTCTTCCTTCAAGAAAAGCACGAGCATAAATTCCCGGTGATGCGTGTCCCTGGAAATAAATCTGGTCGCCATCGTAGCCTTCACCTTTTCCTTTAAAGAAATGATTGAAACCTATCTCATATAAAGTTGCAGCACTTGCATAAGTTGAAATGTGCCCGCCGATTCCTTCTTCCAGCTTGTTTGCTTTTACTACCATCGCCATTGCATTCCAGCGGATGAGAGATTTTATTCTTCTCTCAATTTCCCGGTTGCCCGGGAAAGGCGGCTGCTTCTCTCTTGGAATTGTATTTATATACGGAGTGTTTGCCGAAAAAGGAATTTGTACTCCCGCTTTGTGTGCACGTATCTGCAACTGCTGAAGTAACTCTCTTACTCTTTCAGGTCCGCCGTGTTCAAAAACATAATCGAGCGAGTAAAGCCACTCGCTGGTTTCTATTTCTTCAATTTCAGGATTTCGTTTATAATCCTTAGCCATAAATTTCCTTAGTTATACTCAAATGAATGTTAGAATTTTTACTAATTACTCCAATTAGCCAAGAACGAGAGGGTTGTCATTCTGGCGATCCCGACTTGTCGGGAGAGTCCAGAATCTTTAAGCAAGCATTTGCATTTAGATTCCGGACAAGCCGGAATGACAATTAAGCTAATTAGAGCAAATTTCTTGGTTTTTAG
>CAZLJI010000151.1:0-6185 GCA_964559565.1 uncultured Ignavibacteriaceae bacterium
TTAATATTACTTCGGAATGCATATAATTTTTCTTTTTTGTTTTCTCGAAATATATTATCGGCAGATTTTAGATCAAATAAATTTAAGAAATTATCGATGGACAAATATTTATAAAACAACTTGAAAATTAGCCAATTTTCTTTAATTCAAATTTCATTTCGTCATAGCCAAGCAAATTCATTATCGTTCCAATAAATCCTTTTGAATCAATAAAAGCTTCAAGTTTAACGAGTCCAATTTTTGGAGTTCGCCATTCATAAAATTTAGTATGAGAACCACTTTTCTTTTTGTTAATGTCAATTTGAAATTTCACACAATCAAATTTACCAGCCTCAGTCTCAACCATTTCTCTTCCGAGGACTTTACCCGATACCTTAATAGTATCAGGATTATCATCATCAATATATTCAACACCAGTCCAGGTCCAGGAAGCATTATTTTGCAACGGGAAAGGAAATCTTAGGTAAGGTCGATTATAAGTAACTGATGCACTTGATGAAATGAAAAGAAATACATCAACTTCCTGCTCGAGTTTTGTTAAAAAAACTGTGTCATTTTCTACGTGGACAGTTTGAACAAAGTAGAAATCATCGTTTCGTAAATCCATTATAAAATTATTACCTTTTTGCTTAACACCAGCGTATGCTTCGCCCATGCTTGAGTTGTAAACTAATTTTAATGTTTGATCGGTTGGGAAATATTCCGGACCGATGTTCACTTCATCCAGATTACCACTCCTTTGACCATTAGAGAGATAAGAAAGAAGATCAGAATTGAGCACTCCGGAAAAGAGCAGAAGGCTTGCCAGCCAAAATATTTTAATCATCATTTTACTTTGTTTAATTGCACAATTAAGTAGGTGCAATTTACTTGTTGGCTAAATAGTTATAAGGTCAATTATTCTTGGACAAATAGGCCTCGAAGTAAATATCTCTTTGTATCAATTGACCTGGATATTCAAAAGGAAATAAGAAAAAAAGATTAATCCAGAATGATTTGCTTGTAGGCGGATATGAAAGAAAATCAAACTTACGCCCAAAGTTTCTTTTTTGAAGAATCTTTAAACCAACTTTATTAAAAAAATACTGTAAAGAAAAATCATTAAATCCAATAACGTGATAGGGTGAATCGAAGGGTTTTATTTTTTCTGATTCATTCTTTTTGCCGGTAAGAGTAAATACAAATTTTCGTACGCTATTAAAAAGGCAATCCTCATTAGGAACTCCAATATAAATTACTCCACCAGTAGTTAAGAGTTTTTTTACTCTCGATAAATATTCAAACGGATTCAGAACATGTTCTATGACTGAATCAACATATATAAAATCAAAATAGTTTTCAGGTAAGTCAGATTCAAGCAAATCGGACTTAATGAACTTAATGTCAGTTAATTTTGCTTCCTGTAGTCGGTTATCAACAATATCGATTCCTGTTGATTCCCACCCTCGCCCATGAGCTTCCAACAATCCTTTTCCTTCACCTGCACCCACATCCAGATATTTAAGTTTTTGATTTTTATTTTCAATTAAACTTTTTGCTGTATCAAATCTCTCTGTTAGTTCTTTTTTCCTTCTATTGACTAACCAGTTGGATTGGTTGGAGAAATATTCTGAATTATAAAGTTCGCTCCATTGACTCCCATTAAAATCAATTTTAGGTGAAACATAATAAAGCTGGCAATTATTACACTGAACTATTTTGAATTCTTTATCAACAAATCTTTTAGAAATTAAGTTGGTTTTCGGCAAACCAATTTCTTTTTTTTCACCTGAATTGCATACCGGACAGCAATCTTTCATTCATATTCTCCGAAGATATCTGGAATAAATTGTGTGGAAATAAAAAAGTTATTTTAGCGTTAGTAAAAAAAATTAAGTATGCTTTGATATAAAAAAAGAGGCTGTCGGTATCAGCCTCAATTGACGTGGGCAGAGACGGAATTGAACCGCCGACACATGGATTTTCAGTCCATTGCTCTACCGACTGAGCTATCTGCCCAAAATTTTGCGAGCAAAAATAAGAATAAACTTAGTTTTCTCAAAAGAATTATTCTACAGTAACACTCTTGGCTAGATTCCTTGGCTGGTCTACATCCAATGCTTTTTTAACAGCAATATGATAAGCTAAAAGCTGTAAAGGAATAGAGGTGAGTATTGGAGTTAACATTTCAATAGTTCTCGGGATTTTTATTGTATGGTCAACTAACTTGTCAATTTCACCATTACCTACATCCGTAATCGCAATTATCCTTCCTCCTCTTGCTCGAACTTCCTGAATATTACTCAATATCTTTTCATAAGTAGAATCCTTAGGTGCGATAAACACAACTGGCATATTCTCATCGATCAAAGCGATCGGTCCGTGTTTCATTTCAGCAGCAGGATAACCCTCCGCATGGATGTATGAAATCTCTTTCAACTTTAAAGCACCCTCTAAAGCGGCGGGAAAATTATATCCTCTTCCCAGATACAAAAAATTCGGTGAGTCTTTGAATTCTTCAGCAACTTGTTCAATTTCATCATTTAATTTTAATATCTGCGCTATTTTGGAAGGTATTTCATTCAAGGCTTCAGCAATCTTCTTACCTTCAGATGGCTTAAGCCCCTTTCTTTTGCTTATTAAAAGGGTGATTAAAGCAAGAACAACGAGCTGCGCTGTAAATGCTTTAGTGGATGCAACTCCAATTTCAGGACCAGCGTGAATGTAAACACCACTCATACTCTCACGAGCTATAGTACTGCCCACAACATTACAGATTCCAAGTGCCAATGCACCTCGACTTTTTGCTTCTTTTAAAGCAGCAAGAGTATCAGCAGTTTCTCCACTTTGCGAAATAAAAAATATAGAATCTTCACCCGATAAAATCGGGTTGCGGTATCTAAATTCGGAAGCGTACTCAACTTCAACTGGTATTCTTGCATATTGCTCCAACATATATTCACCGACTAGAGCCGCATGCCAGGATGTTCCGCAGGCTGAAATCAATATTCTTTTTGAATTAACCAACCTGTCAATTATATCATTTAATCCACCAAGCTTTGCAGAACCTTCCTCGATTAGAAGCCTTCCCCGCATAGAATTGCGTGTTGATTCAGGTTGTTCCATTATTTCTTTCAACATAAAATGAGGATAGCCCCCTTTGTCTATCTCATCAATGCTCATATTGATTTCGTGTATTTCTTTTTCAATCTCTTTATCTAAGATTGACTTGACTACATACCTATCCTTGTAAATCTCTGCAAACTCACCATCATCCAGGTATATTACATTTTTTGTATGAGCAAGAATTGCAGATACATCCGAAGCAATGAAATTCTCCCCCTTACCAATACCAATTACTAATGGTGAACCTTTTCTTGCAGCAATAATTTTATCCGGTTCCTTTGAATAAATTATAGCCAGACCATATGTTCCATTAACTTCATTTAGTGCCATTTGAACAGACCTGCTCAGATTATAACCTTTGTTCAAGAAACTGTCTATGAGATGTGCAAAAACTTCAGAGTCCGTATCACTCTCAAATTTATAGCCCAGTGAAATTAACCCATTCTTAAGTACTTGAAAATTTTCAATAATTCCGTTATGAATTATGAAAAGTGTATTATCTGCGTTCGTATGAGGATGAGCATTTTGTTCATTTGGGATACCATGAGTTGCCCACCTAGTATGACCAATTCCAATTTCCGACACTGGAACAAGTTCATTTACCTTCTCCTCGAGTAATGATACTTTGCCTTTATTCTTGATTATTATTGGTTCGTTATCTTGAATTATACCTATGCCTGCAGAGTCGTAACCACGATACTCAAGTCGTTTCAGTCCTTGGATAAGGATCGGAACGCAATTTTTATTTCCTATATACCCTACTATTCCACACATATTTTTAACTTTTTCCTGATAAATTAGTTTAAAGATATCTTATGAATTCTATTTTTTAGCAGCTAACATTAGTCAAAAATTTAATTAGTAACTAATATTGTAATTCGATTCAGCATCAATTTGTTTCAATAAAGATCATCTCACTTTTGCTAGTTTTTGAGTGATGGTTTTTGTTTTGTCAGGAAACTTTGCAATCACTTTATATAAATAAACACCATTACCAACTTCATCACCGTCCTCATCTCTGCCATCCCAGTAAATTTTATTGAAATTAGTGATGAGATCAGTTGGCGAAAGTTTAATATCTCTGATCAACCTGCCGGCAATTGTATAAATCTTAATATCCAATTCATCAGGTTTATTCTGACCTTTAAGAATGAATGTAAAATGAGTAGTCCTTGCAAATGGATTTGGGTAGTTATAAATATCAGTTATATCATTTTCATTAAATACATAAAAGATGATTCTATACGAAGTAGAATCGAAGAAATTACCAGATTTATCTTTTGCAAGAACTTCAAGGGTGTGTCTTCCATCATTCAATGTTGGTTTCCAGGTTATTACAAAGGGAGTTCCCGCACCTCCGTATTCATAATTGATTTCGGGTTGATAAAATCTCAGCGGTTTATTTTTGTGTACAATTGTAAATAATGTTGTATCAAGAGGAAGTGGGCTGTTGTCCTCTAATTTTATAATAACTTCGGGTGTGGATGATACAATATCGTTATCAATTATCTCTTGACCATCAAATTTAACATCGAAAATTGGTCGGATAGAGTCCCGGGCAACAAAGAATTCCTGAGCTACTAGATTATTGAAATAAAAGTACTCTCTTTTTCTTTGTTCGCCGAATACTGCTATTTCATTTTCAAAAAGAAGTCGTCTTGTATCAACTGTATATTCAACCGGTACGGAATAACTATCTGCGGGAACGCTCACAATTGGGCTATAAACTAAGCTGTCCAATCCATTTAGATAGAAGTTTAATTTTAGTGAGTCAGCAGGTAAATCACCAAAACTTCTCGCTTTAAAATCGAATGTAACTGGGTATCCCTGAAGTAGCGAATCTTGCTGAAAATTAAAGTCTTCCCTTTCAACATAAGCATCAGAAAGTGGATGATAATCAAACTGCACACTTCTTAGTTCCATCGGTTCTGTAGTTGTGAATGTGGAATCAGTCAAATCAAATTGAAGTTTTAGATTCGGATACAAATCTGAATTAATTTCTGAAAGAGAAATTGAGTCAGGAGGATTTATCTGAAGTGTATCCCAATTTTTTGTTTCCGCATTCTGACCTAGAAGATGAGTTGAGTATACACCAGTTGGACTTGGATTTATAAAGTCGTACTTCAAATTATTCCACCAAGCTACCGGACCAACTTGTCTGGTAGCAATTGTACCATTTGCATCCACATAAAATCCTGCAAACTTGCTGAATTTAGGAACTATTAAACTATCCTGATAATTGAAGACCGAAGCATAAATTTTATCATTTTGCCAATCGTGACACCAGGCAAAATAATGTTGAAAATTTGAAGGATGAGGTTCCATTATCAACCATTCTTCTTCAAAGATACCATCTGTTATTCTGTGTTTTCGCATATAGTTATTATACTGATCGCAGGTATAGATACGATCACCATGCACAAAGAATCCTGTGAAACCAGGATAGTAACTGATGCCAAACAACTCAAGATCTGGTTTGGCTAAGGACCATCCATTGGCTGGATTAAAAGTTCTAACTGTGTACTTGGGAGTTAACAAAGAATCTACATATGATAAGTTGTAAATATACTGTCCATCCGATGTAAAATATTGCGGACCTTTTGCAATCGTGGTATTGTCTCTGATTAGACCTGGCGGAACAACCACCGTGTCGATTACTTCCGTGACGGAATTAATTCTCACAATTTTATACGGTTCACCTATAGCAACGTAAAGGTAACCATCACTGTGATAAACTATATGGTGTAAGATGGTATCACGAAATTCTGAGAACGGTCCATAAAATTGACCTTCCACAGTTCCATTATTACCAGTTCCAACCTTGTAAATCCTGGACATACCGTTTGTTGAATCTTGAGCATAGAACCACATGTTAGCAAAATAGAGATATGTGCCATCAGTCGTAATAGTGGTAAAAGCCAAACTGTCTGGTATCTGAGGGTTCGATATAATATCACCGAGAAATGTTTTCTCCTTTGGTCTGGCTGGAAGCGGATCAGTATTTAGAATCAGACTCTTTGTCGATTCCCGATATTTAATGTTGTAAGTAGAAAAAGTTTTCAGGATTTTAGTGTGGGCAT
>CAZLJI010000152.1:0-6183 GCA_964559565.1 uncultured Ignavibacteriaceae bacterium
ATTTAAAAGAGCAGGCTGAAGAGCTTGAAAGACAAAAAGAGAAAGCAGAAGAATCGACACAAATTAAGTCGCAGTTCCTGGCAAGTATGTCTCACGAACTTAGAACCCCGATGAATTCAATTCTTGGTTTAACTGAATTGATCCTCGAAAAAGCAAATCTGGATGATAAGAATAGAGAACGTCTTGCAGTTGTATTGAACAGCGGTAAGCGGCTTATGAATTTAATCAATGATATTCTCGATCTTTCAAAAATAGAAGCTGGCAAGATGGAGATAAGATATGAGGATGTGATTCTTGACGAAGTGATTGAAGAAGTTTCAGCATCTATAACTCCTCTCGTAAACAAGAAAGGTATTGGATATCAGGTTACCAGAAATTTAGATGCTCGGATGGTTATCAATACTGATCGCGGAAAGGTTACACAGGTCTTAATAAATCTCCTTGGAAACGCGGTTAAGTTTACGGATGAAGGCAGTGTAGCACTCAGAATTTCTGCAGATGATGAATTTTTGAACTTTGAAGTGATTGATACGGGAATTGGTATTTCGGAGGATGACAAGAATTTAATTTTCGAAGAGTTCAGACAGGCTGATGGGTCAACAACAAGAAAATACAGTGGGACAGGTCTTGGATTGGCAATCTCAAAAAAAATATCAGATTTGCTTGGTGGTAGTATCTCCGTTAGCAGTAAGTTAAATGAAGGTTCAACATTTACATTCTCAATTCCCCTGAGATTTGTTGACACTAAAGTGCCTGAACTTCAAAGTAAGATAGATATCCACACACTCATAAAAAACAGAAAGAACCCAATTCTTGTAATTGATGATGATGAAGAAGTTCGATATACAATTGGACAGTATTTGCTTTCCAAAGGTTATGAGGTAATCTTCGCTGAAGATGGGAACAAAGGATTACAGATGGCAATTGAGCATCAACCGTTTGCAATTACACTTGATGTGATGCTGCCAGGTAAAGATGGCTGGAGCGTTTTAAAAGAATTGAAAGATGAACCACAAACCAAAGATATTCCAGTAATAATGGTATCAATAGTTGGAGATAAAAACTTAGGCTATGAGCTTGGTGCCTTTGAATACTTTATAAAACCAATATCCTCCGAGAAATTACTCACAGCATTTTCCAAGTTGGAAAATCTCGCAAATAAACCCATACAAAAAATAGTAATTATTGATGATGACGAACTTGAATTTGAAAAGTTTAAGGAAGAATTTTCATCTGACAATATTAGGATAGAATATATCCGGGAGAGCGAGTATGCGTTTAGTAAAATAGCAGAAGTACAGCCTGACTTAATCGTAATAGATATTATGATGCCGAAGATTGATGGTATTACTCTCTCTAATAAACTTAAATCCAGTACAAAAACCAGGCACATACCAATAATAATTAGCACAGCAAAGAATCTGACGGGGGACGAAAAAGCATCTTTGAATAATATTGTTGAAAACATTGCTGTGAAATCCAAAGAACACCCACTTAATATTTTTAAAGTAGTCAGAAATCGTATTGAGATGCAGCAAACTGATTTGGCTGATTCCCAGCAGAAAATGATTAATATGATACCTGTTGTTAATGGTAAGAGTAAGAATGGCAATAATGATTTAGTCGAAAAACAATTTAGCGCAGAAATCTTAATTGTCGATGATGATTCGGACACTCTTTACACTTTGGATGAGATAGTTCAGGCGTGTAATTGTAATACGGTTCTTGCAAAAAGTGGAAAAGAATGTCTCACTATTTTAGAACAAAAAACTTTTGATTTGATTCTTCTGGATATAATGATGCCTGAAATGGATGGCTTCCAGACGATAAAGCAGATCAAGCTAAATAAAAAATGGTCCGATATACCTGTATTTGCAGTAACAGCTAAGGCAATGAAAGACGATAAAGACATAGTTTTAAAACAAGGATTCTCCGATTACATCCCCAAACCGGTTAATCCCACCATTATGTCTTTCAAAATACAAAAGCTGATCTCCCAGCTCAAGACAAGCTAAAATGAAAAAGATTCTTGTTATAGATGATCTCCCTGAGAATGTATTCATTTTACAAGATCGACTTGAGAATGAAGGATATGAAGTAATTATTGCATATGACGGCAACAGCGGAATTGAAAAAGCTTATACACACTTACCAGACCTAATTCTTCTTGATGTGATGATGCCTGACATAACGGGATTTGAAGTGTGTAAAATTCTTTCCAATGATGAAAAGACAAAACATATTCCGATCATTCTTGTCACAGCAAAGGCAGGCTCTGAAGATACAAAAGAAGGACTTGAAGCTGGCGCTTTTGATTATATTAAAAAACCATTTAACAGAGTGGAATTATTTGCACGGGTCAAGTCGGCGTTAAAACTTTCTGAAGCAAACAAACTTCTTTTAGATATTGAAAAGCGAGCAACTTATGTTGCTACAGTTGTCACAGCGAATCATAAAATAAAACAGCCGCTAACTCTTCTAAGTCTTTCCTCTGCCGCAATTAAGAGAGAACTTAAAAAAGAAGTGATTTCGAAGGAAGCGATTTTAAACCGTATCAACTATGTAGATATAGCCGTTAAAGAAATTACAGAAGTATTAAACCAACTAAACGCAGTTAAAGACCCCAAATTATCTGACTATACGAAAAATATTAAGATGATAAATGTTGATGAGGAAGAAGCTAAATGAGTTTCTGTATAGTGGTTAACATGGTTTCGAATTCGTAAGGCTTTTGTATCTGGCTGTTGATATGGTATTTTAAAAGTTCAGAATCATCTTCAACCCACATACTTCCCGAAGATAATATAATCGGAATATTCAAATCTAATTTTCTTATTTCAGAAATTGTTTCCAGCCCAGACATCTCCGGCATATTATAATCAATTATCGCAAGATCAACTTTAATTTCCTCAGTAAGGATTCTGAGAACTTCTTTACCGGAAGTAACTTTGATAACTGAATAGCCATTCGTTTCAAGAAGTTCTGAAAGAAGATCCCCTAGCATCACTTCATCGTCTGCAAGCAAAATAATTTTTTCGCTCGGTTCAGCTTGTATTTCTTTTGGAGGTTCAAATGCTGGAATGTAAACATCGAACGTAGTTCCCGCTCCTAATTTGCTTGAAACATCAATGTAGCCGTTATGTGCCTTTATGATACCATAACTAACGTATAACCCCAGTCCAGACCCCGAGTCTTTTGACTTTGTAGAAAAATATGGGTCAAATATTTTTGTTAAATTTTTTTCTTCGATACCAGCACCACTATCCTTCACAGAAAATCTGACGTAGTTACCGAGATTTAATAACGGAAAATAAACCTGATTTTCATTGTCGATAGTTATATTATTTGCAGTGATTTTTATCTCGCCTTTGTCATCTATTGCTTCCTTTGCATTCACACATAAATTAAGCAGGACCTGATAAATCTCCGTACTGTTGCCAACCATATCATACAGTTTATCATCTATTTCTTCTTTGAAGTTAATCGCTTTTGGAAAAGTTTGAGTAATAATTTTTGTAATCTCGCTTAACAATTGATGGGGCTTTACAAGTTCTTTTCTTTTTGGTGTTGGTTTTCCAAAAGAAAGCAATCCCTTTGTCAAGTCTCTGGCCCTCACTGAACAATTCTCAATATTGTCTATTAATTTTTGAACGGATTCATTCTGATCAACTTTTTTTCTTAACAAGTTAAGGCTTCCGAAAATGCTCGATAAAAGATTACCGAAGTCATGCGCCATTCCACTGGAAAGTTTTCCAATAGTTTCAAGCTTTTGAGCTTGCAGAAGCCTGCTTTCGAGAGCAGCGTTTAATTCCCTGGTATTAATATTGCTTATTACAAATGATAAAAGAGTAGCAAATTGTTCAACAAGAGCTACTTCATCCTTGCTGAAACTGTTTTTGAGCTTGCCTATAATTAATGTTGCAATTAGATGATCATCAAAAAAAGAAGGGGATATTACTATAGTTTTACAATTGAGTGTTGATGTGATGTTATAAGCCAGGTTGTTGATTTCATTGAAGGCAACAAGAGAATTCTTGTTTAGTTGAATCCACTTAGTAATGAATTTGAAGTCTGTATTCACAGTTTTTTCAACTTCAGATTTGTTTTTGATTCTTCTGTTAGGGTCAAAATACTTAAACTCTGCTCCTGCACCGTCGTTTAAAAAAACAATCAATCCAAAATCACCATTGGCTAAATTAGCAGACTTTATAAGTATCTCATTTGATAGACTATCAATTGAACTTTCCTTCACCATGAGTGTGAGAATTTCTTGCAGCTCACTTCTGAAGTCAACTCCTGGAAGTTGTAAATTGCCGCTTATATTTTCCTCACGAATAACTTCTTTCTGAACAAGTAGCTCAAGCTTGTAGGCAGCAGGAACTTTGTGTTTTACATTATTAGAAATGGGAGTGATGCGAATTTCACGACCTATCTTTGGAAGGAATATTATAACAGGTTCATTGTAAACTGATTTTATATCTATTTCAGTCCCGGTCGATAACAGAAGTTTGAATAAGGTTATTCCCTTTAACCGGGTAATGTCAGGGAAGTTTTCTTTGAAGTTTTTATTATACCATATGATTTTGAACTTACTATCAGCTATTGCAAGTGGGTATGTGTCCCCTAGAATTATTTCCGGAGAATATTTTGCAAGTATGCTCGAGGGCATTTAGTGTTAGACGGGTCTTAGTTCATATTTTTTTATTTTGGTATAAAGTGTCTTTGGACTTATACCTAATTGGTTGGCGGTCTGTGTTCTATCCCACCTATTTTTATCAAGCACTTTTTTAATGTGCCACCTTTCGAGGTCTTCCATGCTTAAAATTTCTTCAACTTGCTCAAATTCGGAAAACTTTTTCGTTTGCATTTGGAAAGATTGAGGAAGATTGAGATCATCTGGAAGAATGACGTCTCCTTCAGCAAATATTAGTGCTCTCTCGATAATGTGTTCAAGTTCTCTAATGTTTCCGTTAAATGAATAAGCTAGTAGAATTTCTTCTGCTTGTGATGACAAATGTTTGGGAGATCTTATAGGTGTTTTTTCTTTTATGAAATGATTTGCCAGAAGTAAAATATCTTCTTTCCGATCTCTCAATGGCGGAATAGTTAGCGTAATTACGTTCAATCTGAACAGTAAATCTTTCCGGAAATTTTTATTATCTGCTTCTTCGAGAAGATTACGATTGGTAGCTCCAATTACCCGCACGTTTGATGTTAATGTAGTTATACCACCTATTCTTCGATATTCACCGTTTTCTAAAAATCTTAAAAGTTTTGGTTGAAGGGCAAGACTCAATTCCCCAATTTCATCCAGAAAAAGAGAACCCCCGTGTGCAATTTCAACCAGTCCTTGCTTTGAGTTTTTTGCATCGGTGAAAGCACCTCTTTCATGTCCAAACAGTTCACTTTCTATTAGCTGATCGGGTAAAGAAGCGCAGTTGATGACTACAAAGGGTTTGTCTTTCCGTGCTGAGTGCTTGTGAATATATTCGGCTAAAAGTTCTTTTCCCGTTCCGGTTTCTCCTTCAATTAGGATATTGGAATCAGAAATAGCTGCTTTGTTAGCTAGATTAAGAATTTTTTTTAACTGAGAACTGTTTCCAATAATATTCTCTGAACCTTTTTTGCTAATCTCCTTAGTCAAAATTTCAGTTTTAACCAGGAGTTCTTTATGCTCAAGTGCTCTCCCCACTGTTAATAGTAAATCTTCAAATTCATAAGGTTTGGTAATAAAATCATAAGCTCCTGACTTAATGCAATCAATTGCTTTTCGCATTTCTCCCTGTGCCGAGAGTATAATTACCTGCAATGAAGCATTGTAGTCTTTTACGAACTTCAGAACTTCTTCTCCGGATATTTCACGCATATTCAGGTCAAGTAAAAGAACATCATAATTTGTCCTTTTTATTGCATCAATAGCAAACTTACCGTCATAAACAATATCAACTTCAGGACCTTCTTCAATTAATTGCTCCTTCAATAGATAACATAAGGTTTCATCGTCATCGCAGACAAGAATTTTGGAATTTTTAAGGGAAGCCATTTTTACCGCCAATCGATTTTATGTGTTAAAATCTTTATTTTGTATAAGAATTATCAACTTACTATATTTGCACTCCTTTTTAGAAAGGGCGCGTAGCTCAGGGGTAGAGCATCTGCCTTTTAAGCAGAGGGTCGGTGGTT
>CAZLJI010000153.1:0-6165 GCA_964559565.1 uncultured Ignavibacteriaceae bacterium
TTGGAGGAATTGTCATTAGCTTATTTATTTAATAAAACAGGACATCTGCCAAAAACCAGCGCTTTTATCAACGAGGTTTTGCAGTCGGATCTTGTTATAGATTTTAGTGGTGATCTATGGGGAGATAATGCGAATTTTCTGGGTAAGAATCGGTTTTTAATAGGGCTTATAAAGGATCGTGTTGCTCAGTTACTAGGAAAAAAAACCGTAATGTTGGCGGGTTCACCGGGTCCATTTAATGATCCTGAGACATTAGCTTTTGCAAGAGAAGTTTTTGGATGCTTTGATCTTGTTACTAATAGAGAGTCAATTAGTGTAGATTTATTAAAAAAAAGTGGGTTTGATATTTCCAAAGTTCTAAGCCTATCTTGCCCTGCTTTTCTTTTTGAACCTAAATTCAAATTAGACATAAGTGATATCTTAGCAAAATTGGATCTTAGCAGGAAAGACAAGCCGTCTGTTGGCTTCATTATTTGTGGATGGAATTTTTTAGAGGGACCTTTTGATAAGTGGCCAAGACTAGACGCAGATTATGAGGCGTTTGCTGATGCAATAGAATTTATTACAGAAACGATTGGCAGCCGAGTATATTTGATGTCCCATTCAAACGGATTTCCTAGGCCACCTGCACCTTTCGAGTTAGTTCATGGTCGCGATTACTATATTATTAAGCAACTTGAGAATGTATTAAAGTCGCGAGGAATCTCTAAAGATTTTCTTGTAATAGAGAATGTTTTAAGTGCTTGGGAAACAAAAGAGATAATTTCCCATTTCGATATCTTGATAAGTGGCAGAATTCATGGCGCGGTTGCAGGTTTGTCTCAGAATGTTCCGACAGTAATCATAGATTATGGGCATGAACCGAAAGCGCATAAATTACGAGGCTTTGCAATAGAGGCAGGTGTCGAAAATTATGTAGCCGATCCAACGGTTAAGAACGACCTGGTTAGAAAAATTGAATTATGCTGGACAAATAGAAAAGAAATTAATAATATGCTTAAGCTGAATATTCCACTAGTAAAGGCAAAAGCAAGAAAAAACTTCGCGGTTTTAAAGGATTTTTTTAGGTATTAAGTTTTATGAAAGTAGCCATAATGCAACCTTATTTTTTCCCTTACTTGGGATATTTTCAGTTAATGAATGCAGTGGATATTTTTGTTGTCTATGATAATGTTGAATTCAGTAAAAAAGGGTGGATACAAAGAAATAGAATGTTGCTTAATGGAAAAGAAGAACTTTTCTCACTACCGTTAAAGAGAGCTTCCGATTTCCTTGATATAAGAGAACGCCATCTTGCTGATAATTATTTAGAGACAAATAAAAAAACTTTGCGAAAACTTGAAAATGCTTATTCAAAAGCTCCGAATTTTAAAAAGATTTTTCCAATAATACAGAAGTGCTTTCTTTTTGAGGATCATAAAAATCTGTTTGAGTTTCTACTATTTTCAATCAAAGAAATGCGATCGTTATTAAACCTTAATTCAGAGTTAAAAGTGTCATCTCATTTGGAGGGGGATGAACGTTTGAAAAATAAAATGAGAGTAATTCGCTTATGCCAAATTTTAAACGCTACGACATATATTAATCCAATTGGTGGCCAAAAACTTTACAACAAGTCAGAATTTGAGAATCAAGGAGTACTGTTGAAATTCTTGAAAATGGAAGAATTTAGTTATTCACAACAAGGTGTAAAAGATTTTGTTCCTTGGTTATCAACAATAGATGTGTTAATGTATAACGATATGAGTATCGTTGCAACACTTCTCGATAAATACGAATTAATCTGATGGATACAGGTTTTTCTATTATTGAATTAAGTCATAATTCTACAAGTGAAAACACCCTCTATCCATTACTTCAGAAATTGGACCAGTTTTACATTCCTCCTATAAGTAGCAAGATAAACTTAGAACAATACTCTAAAAAACTATTAAAGAATAGTAAAGTATTCTCTGTTGTAAATAACAAGGGTGAACATATCGGGTTGTTAGCTATTTATGTGAATGATGTTAAGAATCAAGTTGCATATATTAGTTCCTTAGGGTTATTGCCAGAATATCATGGTTCAGGTTTATCAAGTGCATTAATAAATATGGCGTTTGAAGTCGCAATTGGAAATGGAATGCGATCCATATCATTAGAGGTAGATGTTAATAATCAGAAGGCTATTAGCTTTTATAAAAAGCACGGATTTAATGATACAAACGTAGTAAAAGAAAACACACTTTTTATGATAAAAGAATTGAATTCAGTGGGTAGTACTAAACCTCTTGTCAGTATTAGTTGCGTCACATACAATCACGAAAAATATGTTCGTGATGCCATTGAAAGCTTTTTGATGCAAAAATTCACTTTCCCGGTTGAGATCTTGATCCATGACGATGCATCAACTGATAGAACAGCAGAAATCATCCGGGAATATGAAAAAAAACATCCTGACTTAATTTTTCCGATATTTCAATCTGAAAATCAATATTCGAAAGGGGTAAAAATTTCATTCACCTATCAATATCCTCGTGCGCGAGGTAAATATATTGCTCTGTGTGAAGGGGATGACTATTGGACCGATCCGCTGAAACTGCAAAAACAGGTTGATTTTCTAGAGGAGAATCCAGAATATGTAATGTGCGCGCACAACACCTTGCGCGTTTTTGAAGATGGAAACCAAGAACCTCGCCTAGCAATTTTGCATCCCAAAGAGGATTTGGAATTGATCGACTTTATCGATCTCGATTACCTCCAAAAAAGAAATAATTTGGTGCTGCCGGCACACACATCCAGCTATGTGATAAGGGCCTCGGCGATGCCCAAGGTTTATCCCGAGTGGGCCATTAATTGCATTAGTGGAGATTTAAGTGTCACTACACTTGTATCATCTCAAGGAAAAACCAGATTCCTGAATGAAGTGATGTCTGTAAGAAGAAAGCACTTGGGCAGTATCACGAAACGAAGTGGTGCATCATTAATGGCTGCCTATATGAATTTTGTTGTCACAATGAAAGCGATCGATGCTTACTTTGACCATAAATTCACAAAAATTCAAGACAAGAATATTTATGAGCTTTTGATAAAAGTAGTGGAATGGCATCTCAGTAAGAACGATTTAAGATCTGCCATCAAAACTGTATCGGAAGGATATACAAACCGATCAAAAATACGCTTGTTAATCCAACTTATAAAGTTGTTTGCAAAGAATATTGCCCGGTTTCTGTTAATTCATATGACCGGTTTTGCCAAACTTACACTTAAGCCTCTTCGCTGGTTCAAGAGTTATATAAAAAAAAACTAACCGTAAAAGGTAAGATATCCACCCGCCACAAATCACTTTGTCATGCGAAAAGCAACATACATTTTTCGGGTATTACGATATAAACCCATTTAATGGCACCGATACCCAAATATTGGCAATAAGGGTTGATCCTGAGTTGATTCCGCCAAAACCTGGAAGGATTGCGGAAGTCGGGTATTATGTCTTATCAACGGGCAAACCTGAATTTGTAAAAACAGGGCAAACAGAAACCTGGAACTGGCAGCAAGGATGTCGTTTACAATGGTATCCTGCAGGCAATGATCGTGCGATTTTCTATAACTGCATGATGGATGGACAATATGGCTCCCTCGTTCAAGATCTGGACAGTAAAGAGGTTCTCCACAGGCTCGATTACCCGATTTATCATCTGAATAAGACTGGCAATCTGGGTTTATCTCTCAATTTCTCCAGACTCCATAGACTAAGACCAGGTTATGGTTATGCCAATCTCCCTGATAAGACAGTTAACGATCCTTGTCCCAATAATGATGGAGTTTGGTTATTTGATGTTCAAAAGAATCGAGGCAGGCTATTGTTTTCCCTCGCTGATCTGGCTGCTGTTTCGCCTCAAAAGAGCATGGAAAATGCACAACACTATATCAACCATTTATGTTTTAATCCATCCGGAAGCTCTTTTTTATTTCTACATCTTTGGGTTGATGTTCAGGGCCGCAGAAATTCCAGGGTTTTTGTTTCATCAACGGATGGTAATGACCTGACGCTCCATTCTAATCAAAAAATTGCTTCCCACTATTGCTGGTTATCAGATACCAAATATCTGGTTTATATGCCGGTTGATAGACAGGTGAATGGCCGATTTGTTTTATTTGATGTCTATGATGGTCTTGATGGTATTGTTGGGATTAATCATTTAATTGTAGATGGTCATCAAACATTCTTTTCCAATGGTGAAAAATTGTTGTTAGATACATCGCTTCCAGATGAATATGGCGAGAAAAAACTAATAGTTTTTGATATAAAAAACAATATCCTTGATGTTATTGACAGATATAATTTTCCATCCGCTTATACCGGTGAATTGCGATGTGATTTGCACCCCAGAATTTCGAGTTCCGAAAAAAGAATATGTATTGATGCGGTTGAAAATAACATGAGAGTTATGAAAATAATTGATATTACCAAAGTCTATGGCTAGAAAATTATCTAAAGATAACTATGCGAGCTAATGATCAAGACAAGGGTATAAGCCGGAAGTTTCGTTTAGCCAGAATCTGGTCAAACAATGAACTTAAAAAGATAGCACATCTTTTTAGTGGAAAAGTAATCAATGTGTCTGCAGGTGAAAACATTGATAAAGAAGGGTCTTCTTATGATAAATACTTTTATAATGCTTCGGAATTCTGGTTGTCGAACTATGGGCCTGATTCCTATCGAGGGTATAAAGGTAGGCCAAATGAACTGCTCATAGATCTGGAGCAACCATTAGATCCAACGTTTTGTCAAACTTTTGATGTAGTTTTTAATCACACAACTCTCGAGCATGTTTTTGATGTTTTCACTGCGTTTCGTAACATCTGTTTACTGAGCAAGGATATCGTCATTGTTGTCGTGCCATTTGTTCAGGAACAACATGAAAATGCCGACTTCCAGGATTATTGGCGATTTACACCTACATGCATCAGGAGACTTTTTCAGCTTAGTGAAATGGAAGTGATTTATGAATCTGCAAACAATCACTTCAATGCTGCCACGTATCTGTTTTTTGTCGCTTCTAGGAATACGAAAAAGTGGCATGGAAAAATGCCCGATTATCAGGTCTTGGAGAAAGCTGGCAATTGGATAGGTGAGAAAAAGAACAGTATTTTTTCCGCGATTTCTTAACAGGTAAAAACTACGATGGTTTTCAAAAGTAGAAATTGTCCGATTTGCTGTTCGAATGAGTGTGAAGTAGTTATTGAAATTACTTATGAAATGATTTTCCTGTCAAATCCAACGTATAGAAAAGAATGGTTTCAAGAAAACACTGTTAGCAGATCTCATCTATTTCCTATTGTTGAGTGCAAATCTTGTGGGTTTATCTATTCTAAGTTTTCTTTATCTGGAAAGATGCAGTTTGATTATTACAATCAGGCTATTGATGAAAATTTAAGCAAAGAGAAAATTTTTAAACGAAAAAAGCGAAGCGGTTTGATAACCCATTGGGAAAAGCTCCATTCATTAAGCGATAATAGCCTTGATTGCGTAAAAGTATTGGACTTTGGTGCAGGTTGGGGCGACTTTCTTGCCGTTGCCAGGAGCCCGGGTGTGGAAGTGATTGGTTTGGAATTTGACGAACGAAAAATAAATTACGCAAGATCTTTGGGTATCCAGGTTGGGGATCTCGATTTTGTAAAATCAAAAGCTCCTTATGATATCTTTATGTGCAACCAGGTTTTGGAACATTTGGACAACCCTAAAGAAGCATTACAAACCTTACGCCAACTAACCAAGACAGGAGCCGTTGGATTTATCAGTGTTCCTGATTTCAATAAAAATAGAATGCTCAAAGAGATTCAAGCAATAAAAAGAAAGCAATCATTTTCAAAAGATGTTGATCCATTAGGACACCTAAATTACTTTTCACCTGAAAGTTTCTATCAACTTCTTGAAGAATTTGGATTCCAGAAGGTTTTTCCTGTACAGCCGAAAGATATGCCCCGAGGTTCGTTAGTAAAACTCATATACAATTTTAAAGAAATGATATTTTCAAGGAAGCAGAAAAATACAAAAGTAGGCAGTACAACTACATCACTATATGTTAGGTCAATGTGACAACTTATGAAGTTCGTAAAGAGTGAATGCCTGATTATTTCTTTCAATAACCATAAAAGCAGACAGAATCTTTAGGGAAAGTA
>CAZLJI010000154.1:0-6157 GCA_964559565.1 uncultured Ignavibacteriaceae bacterium
AGAATCAAAGAATAATTTACTGGGGAGGTTTCTATTTTTGAGATTCGCAATGGAGTCGCTTGCAGAAATTAACGGATAATATAATCTGACTTTTAGCAACGGAATTACAATTGGAACTCGTTGATATGGAATTGTTGTAAATGTTAGCGCGAGCAAAGCTTCCTGATAGTCATTTTCATAATACTTAATTGCTCTGATGTAAATAGAATCGACTAATTCCAGATCTCTATTTTCTTTTTTTAGTTCAAGAAAATATTCTGATGCAACGAATTCGGATAAGTAGTTAACTCCTTTGGATAGATTACTTTGCTGGGAATAAGCATGTGAAGTAGAGACAAATAACAAGATCAGGATACGAAGGGAAAGCTGTTTAAACCTCATTTAGGTTTGAATCACTCCCGGATTAACTCTTGGTATCTCGGGATTGTGATTTGCAGATTCAATTCCCATAGAGATATATTTTCTTGTTTCAGCAGGATCGATGATTTCATCAATCCATAATCTTGCTGCGGCGTAGTATGGATTATTCTTTTCATCATAAGCAGCCGCAATTTCTTTCAAAAGCTTCTGCTTTTCTTCGTCCGTAACGTGCTTCCCATCTTTTTCTGCTTGCTTGATTTTAATATCGAGAAGAACGCTGTGAGCCTGAGAACCACCCATCACAGAAATTTTGGCGTTTGGATATGTGTAAATAAATCTTGGATCATAAGCTTTTCCACACATTGCATAATTGCCTGCACCAAAACTATTTCCAATTATAATTGTAATTTTTGGTACAACTGAATTGGCGACTGCATTTACCATCTTCGCACCATCTTTAATTATACCTCCATGTTCAGCACGACTTCCAACCATGAATCCCGTAACATCCTGTAAAAACAATAAGGGAATTTTTTTCTGATTGCAGTTCATTATGAATCTTGTTGCCTTATCAGAACTATCGGAATAAATAACTCCGCCGACCTGCATTTCACCGGCACCTTTAGCTGACTCTGTCTTTACAACACTTCTTTGGTTTGCAACAATTCCAACAGCCCAGCCATCTATTCTGGCATAAGCTGTAATTACGGTCTTTCCATATCCGCCTTTGTATTCATCTATCTCAGAATCATCAACGATTCTTGCAATTACTTCATACATATCATATTGTTTAATTGTGTCTTCAGGAAGAAGACCATAAATTTCTTTTGGAGAATACTTCGGTAGCTTGGATTCTATTCTATCGAATCCGGCTGTATCTCTTCTACCAAATTTGTCAACAAGACTTCTGATCTGTGCAATGCATTCTTTATCATCCTTCATCACATAATCTGTAACTCCGGAAATATTTGATTGGACACGTGCCCCACCCAGACTTTCATTATCAATCTTCTCACCAATTGCTGCACGAACAAGATGAGCACCAGCAAGAAAAACAGAACCTTCGCCCTCAACAATTAAAGCTTCGTCACTCATAATTGGGAGGTAAGCACCACCCGCAACGCAGGGACCCATTATAGCAGCAATCTGTGGAATTCCTTTTGAAGACATAACGGCATTGTTACGGAATATTCTCCCGAAATGTTCTTTATCTGGAAAAATTTCATCTTGCAGCGGAAGAAAAACACCAGCGCTGTCAACTAAATAAATTATTGGCAGGTGATTCTCCATAGCAATTTCCTGTGCACGAAGGTTTTTCTTCGCCGTGATAGGAAACCATGCACCAGCTTTTACAGTTGCATCGTTCGCCACGATAACGCACTGACGTCCACTGATTTTCCCAATACCATAAATAGTTCCTGAAGATGGAGCGCCGCCATATTCTTTATACATATTGTACGCGGCAAAAGTACTTAACTCAATAAATGCTTTTGGATCATCGATAAGTAAATTTATTCTCTCTCTTGCAGGAAGCTTTCCCTTTTCTTTTTGCTTCTCAATTGCTTTAAGTCCGCCGCCGAGTTTTATCTTGTCTTTTTCGGCAGTTAGCTTTCTTAGAAGTTCTTTCTGATAGTCAACTCGCTTGAGGAAAGCTTCATCTTCTTTTATTTGCGTGCCGATAGGTTTCATTTCAATAATTCTCTCGCGATTACAATTCTTTGTATTTCGGAAGTGCCTTCACCGATAGTTAAAAGTTTTACATCTCTGAAATATTTTTCAACGGGATAATCTTTTGTGAACCCATAACCACCGTGGATCTGAACTGCTTCACTTGCAGCTTTTTCCGCTATTTCACTCGCAAAAAGTTTTGCCATCGCTGCTTCTTTGATATTTGGCAGGCCATCATCTTTCATTTTTGCAGCACGCATCGTCAGCAATTTTGCCGCTTCGATGTGTGTTTTCATATCGGCCAACTTAAACTGTGTTGCCTGGAAAGCAGATAAAGGTTTACCGAACTGAAATCTTTCCTGAGAATATTTTAATGATTCATTAAGACATCCTTGAGCCAAACCTAAACTAACAGCAGCGATTGAAATTCTGCCGCCTTCTAAAACTTGCATAGCATTAATGAAACCCATTCCTTCTTCACCAAGTAAATTTTCTTCGGGCACTTCACAATTTTCAAAAGTAAGCTGGACAGTTTCACTTGCTCTCATTCCTAGCTTGTTTTCCTTTTTACCAATTATCAAGCCTGGCATTCCTTGTTCAAGAATAAAAGCTGAAATCCCTTTCTTACCTGCATCTTTATTAGTTATAGCAACGACAACGAGAGTTTTAGCAGAAGCACCGTGTGTCGTAAAGGTTTTATTTCCGTTGAGGATATACTTGTTACCTTTCTTTTCTGCAGTGGTTTTAAGTGATGCAGCATCACTTCCTGAAGAAGATTCTGTCAGTCCCCAGGCTCCAATAGTTTTTCCTGATACTAAATCTGGCAGATATTTTTTCTTCTGCTGTTCATTACCAAATCTGTAAATATGATTTGTACAAAGACCATTGTGTGCTGCAACCGATAACGAAATAGATGGGTCAACAATACCAAGTTCTTCAATGATTATTACAAACTCAACATAACCCAGACCGGCACCACCGTATTCCTCCGGAAAGATGATTCCCATAAAACCAAGTTCACCAAGCTCTTTGAAAATTTCAACCGGGAAGTATTGAGCTTCGTCCCAATCCATTACTTTTGGTTTTATTTTTTTCTGAGCGAAGTCTCGAATCGTATCTCGAATAAGTATCTGGTTTTCGGTGAGTTCAATTAGAAAAGAGTTGCTGGTGGATTCCATAGGATTACCCCTTGCAATAGTCTGTAAAAATTTCTTGTTTACTTATATATTTTTTTGCTGATAAAGTTCTCAATTATTTCTTCCGCAATATGATAGGGTGATAAATTACCGAGAATGACTTTTTCTAATGCTGAATTTAAAGATTTTTCACCACTTTCGCTCCACAATTCCTCTTTTATTTTATTTTCTACGATTTCCTTTATCCTGTTCTTAGTTTGATTTTCTCTTTTAGTCAGGAAGAGATTCTGATCGTTCATAAAATTTTTGTGTCTTTCTATCTCATGAAGGACTTCGTTGATACTTTTATTTTCTGACGCGACTGTTTTTATTATACCAGGCATCCACGATTTTTCATCATGATCTTTCATCATCAAAATAGTTTGAAGTGAAGCAACTGCCTGATCTGCACCAGGTCTGTCACTTTTATTGAGAATAAAGAAATCAGCAATTTCCATTAATCCGGCTTTCATTGCCTGAACAGAATCTCCGGATTCAGGAACAAGTACAACGATTGTAGTATCTGCTGCCTCAACGATGTCAAGTTCTGACTGACCAACACCAACAGTTTCAAGAATTATATAATCGTAACTAGCAGCATCGAGAACATCAGCAGCATCAATTGCTTTTTTACTTAGCCCGCCAAGACTTCCTCTTGTCGCCATACTCCGTATGAAAACTCCTTCATCATTACCGATTTCATTCATTCGAATTCTATCGCCAAGTAAAGCACCTCCCGTGAATGGGCTAGTCGGATCAACGGCTATTATTCCAACTTTTTTTCCTTCTTTGCGTAAAAATTTGGTTAGCTGATTTGTGATTGTGCTTTTTCCTGCTCCGGGAGGACCGGTGATTCCAATTCGGTAGGCTTTCCCAACATGTGAATGAATTTGTTTTAATAAGTCAGAAGCTTCCGAATTGTAATCTTCAACAATTGAAATTGCCCTTGCAACTTTTCTTCTCTCATTGCTAAAAACTTTTTCTGCTAGTTCTTTGTATGACAAAACGCTTATTAGATTTTTGATTTGAAGTAATCGAAGGTCTTTCTTAATCCCTCATCAATTGTTACTGAGGGTTTCCAGTTAAATTGACTAAATAATTTTTGTGATGTAATCACACTTCTTGCCTGTTCGCCTTTTGGTGCAGGTCCGTGTTTTTCAACAGCCTTATCTCCGGCAATACTATTTAATTTGGTAAATAATTCATTAACACTTGTTTCAACGCTCGTGCCAACATTGAAAATATCTGATGAATTAGAACTTAGTGTGATAACATTTGCTCTAACAACATCTTCAACAAAAACATAATCCCGTGTTTGCTTTCCCTCACCGTTAATAACTGGATTTTCATTACTCAACAATTTATTTGTGAAGATTGCAACAACTCCTGCTTCACCGAATGGATTTTGTCTCGGTCCGTAAACATTTGCATATCTCAGAATTGTGTGATTGAAACCATACTCATTCTTATAAAAAAATAAATACTTTTCAATAGAAAGTTTTGTTATTCCATAAGGCGACACAGGATTAGTTGGATGTTTTTCATCAGCAGGGAAGTACTCTTGTTCACCATATACTGCACCACCAGTAGAAGCAAACATAAATTTCTTAACACCAGTTTTAATGCAAGCTTGAAGTAAATTAATCGTTCCAAGAATATTTGTATTTGCATCAAATATGGGATCATTCACTGACTTTCTAACATCTATTTGTGCAGCGTGGTGATTCACAACTTCAAACTTTTCCTTAACAAACAAATCTAAAATCGCAGGAGAAGAAATATCTGACTTTATGAAATGTGCTTTTGGATTAATGTTAGTCTCAAATCCAGTGGAAAGATTATCGAGGATGTAAACTTCGTGTCCTTCACGAACGTAAGCATCAGCAATCTGAGAGGCAATGAAACCGGCGCCGCCTGTGACTAGTATTTTCATTTTATTCGGTGTATAATTTTTGTTTGTAAATATATTCCATTACAGCCGGTGGAACAAGAAAATTAATTGGCAAACTATTTTTAACTCTCTCACGGATATCGGTCGCACTAATTTCTATTCCTCTTGTCTGAACAAAAACTGCTTGATGATAGTATTTATCTTCAAACTGTGGCGGATGTGATGACTTTCGTTTTAAAACGATTAAATCCGCGAGTTTTAAAATTTCATCTGGTTCTTTCCATGTGTGAAAAGAGAATATGTTATCATAACCAATTATTAACTCTAACTTATCGTATTTTTTTTTCAGTTCTCTGAGGGTATCAACACTATAAGAAATACCGCCTTTTTTAACTTCCATATCTGAATAATCAAAGAACGGGATGTTCTCAACAGCAAGCTTTATCATAGTCAGCCTGTCTTTTGGTGAACTTGTTTTTGCATCACTTTTATGAGGGGAAATGAATGCAGGTATAAAAATTATTTTCTCCAGATTCCTTAATTCTTTGACTGACTGAGCGGTGATTAAGTGTCCCAAATGTATCGGGTCAAAAGTTCCTCCGAAGATTCCAACTTTAGACATTCAACAGCTCTTTATATTCGATGAAAAGGTCGTTAAAATTCTCATGCATTTTTTGACTGCAATATGAGAGACTTTCTTTTTTTGATAGTTTAATATAAAGATTTTTGATGTCTTCAAAATTATCAATCGATAAAAAACAATCGAGAGTATGAATAAAAATATCTTTGCTGGAGATTGAGATCAAGTAGTCATCAAAATTTCTTTTGGCTTCCAATATAGGTTTAACCAACTCTTCATCTAAGGCATTAGTACAGCTCAGAATAATTTTACCATGAACTGACTTGCCAATTACGATTGATGGTTCTTCTGTTTGAAGTAAATTGAATATTCTTGTAATGTCATTAACATTCAAACCAATAGAGTTGTAAAACAATAGAAGAGTTTTTGAGTTGGTAGATATTGGTCGCTTCAGAAAATGTTCAGGAAGGTTCGGTAGTTGTG
>CAZLJI010000155.1:0-6071 GCA_964559565.1 uncultured Ignavibacteriaceae bacterium
AATAAAGATCCTCACGAAATTGTTTATCTTCCACAGCGTGTTTCAAATCTCTGTTAGTTGCAGATATAATCCTCACACCGGTTTTAATTAATTCGGTCCCACCGACTCGTTCAAATTCTTTTTGCTGGATAACTCTTAACAACTTTGCCTGAAGAAGCATTTCAAGTTCACCGACCTCATCAAGAAAGATAGTACCGTCTTTAGCAACTTCAAATTTGCCGAGTTTTCTTTGATGTGCACCTGTAAACGATCCTCTCTCGTGACCGAACAACTCACTTTCAAGTAGCTCTCTCGGAATGGATGCACAGTTAACTACTACAAATGGTTTATCTTTTCGTTTACCATTATAGTGAATAGCTCGTGCAATAAGTTCTTTTCCCGTGCCGCTTTCTCCATAAATTAAAACCGAGATTTCATTATCAAGAACTTTTGATACTAACTTAAACACGTCCTGCATTTTACCATCTGCAGTGATAATATTATCAAAGCTATATTCTTTCTTAACATTTTCCTTTAAGTTCTGCAGTTCTTTTACTAAGTCATAGTTACGTATAGCATTTTTGATTGCAAGCTCAAGTTTTTGCTGATCAATGGGTTTTGAGAAATAATCATATGCACCGAATCTCAGAGAGTCAACGGCAACATCAATTCTCCCCTGAGCAGAAAGCATGATCACCGGAAGGTTTTCATCAATTTGTTTTATTCTTTTCAGGGTTTCTATGCCATCAAGACCAGGAAGCATTATGTCCAGCAGTATCAGATCAGGTTTAGAATTTATCTTTCTTAGCATCGATTCGCTGTTGGGAAATAATTCTACATTATAGCCCCATTTATCTTTAACCCAAAAAGAAAGCAATTTTGAGATGGATTGCTCATCATCAACTATATATATTAGCTTACTCAAAAGTTACCTCATTCTTTTCAATTTTACTTGTTTTGGGCAATTTTACCAGAAATGTGGTTCCACTGCCAAGTTCACTTTGAACCGTAATTAAACCTTTATGTAAATCGATAATATGTTTTACAAAAACCAAGCCAACTCCATACTCTGCAAATTCACCTCGAGGTCGGCTAATTCTATAAAACTTTTGAAATATGTATGGTAAATCCCCTTCGGGGATACCAATTCCGGTATCACTAATAATAATTTCGACTTCTCTGAATAGATTATTTACAACAATCTTAACCCTTCCATTCTCACCGGTAAACTTAATTGCATTATTAAGTAATGCATTAATCGCACGATAAACACTTTCCCTGTCTACTTCTACGAAAACTTGTTCCGGCGGATGCTCGAATGAAAGTATAATTTTTTTTACTGATGCCAATTGAAAATTAGCATCAACTATTTCCCGAGTAAGAGTTATTATGTCTAGTATTGTTTTGTTGATTGCAATTTTTCCGTCTTCCACTCTAGAAGCATCTAAAACATCATTGATTAATTTTGCAAGTCTTTTACCTTCACTCATTATTAAACCATTAAATTCTCTTTTCATTTCTGAAGGAAGATTTGGATCAGATTCTATCGTTTCGGAAAAACCTATAATTGAAGCGAGCGTCGTTCTAAATTCATGTGAAATGTTCGAAATGAATTCACTCTTCAGACGGTTGAGTTCATCAATCATCATCTTCCGTGGTTTTATCCGTGCTCTTTCAATTGACAATAACCTGTAACTCTCAATTAACTTTGGCTTCAGCTTTTGAAGTTCAGTAGATTGTTTAAAATTCTCACTTAAATCTTTACAAATACTTATCATCCCCAAAACCTCACCGTTCTTTGCAACTTTTTTGCAATTAATCTCAAACGGAAAAACCTGCTCATACTTACTACAAAGTCGTGCTCTGAACTTCACAGCTGAATCTTTAATCAGAACCTGGTTAATTGAAAAGTTTACAATCGCTGAATCTTCCTGTTCAATAATATCATTTAAATGCTTACCTTTTAATTCATTTGGCGAGTACTCTAAAAGTTCACTTCCAGTTTTGTTTATAAGAATTATTTTTCCTGAATGATCAGAAATAAATATCAGATCAGGAGAGGTTTCAATTAACTGATTAAAGCTATTCTGCCAATCCTCAAAAATTCTTACTCCATCTTCCAGATTAATTTCTGATGCTGATAACGACTCTGAGTTTTGATCGAGCCAGTTTTTAACCTGATGGCTGAGAATTGAGAGAATAGAAACGATTTTGTCTTTGCAATCCGCTTGAAGTCCGGATTTTTCATCAACAAATAGAAGTATATAAACAACCTGATTATTTTCAGAATAGGTTATTAACTCATTAATAAATAAATCTGCCGCGGGAACCTTTTTTAATAATTGTTTTACCGGAGGCAATGTAGCTATTTTATCAATGTTGATTCCATCAGTTATGAAGACATTGAATAAAACATCATTCAGCAACTCAAAATCTTCAATTTTTCCTCCCCAGATTTTCAGAACTTTATAACTGCTCTCGTCCAACTGCAGAATGTAACCTTTGCTGCTGTGACTAATCTTAGAAATAATATGGAGAGTATTTTCGATTACTTCGTTCATTAATAGATTTTCAATTTCTCAAAAATATACAGATTTATCTTTAGAATTTTTAAAAAATGAAATATTCGGCTTCTAAATGAAAATATCTTAGTAGCTGGATCAGGACAGAATTGATTTTCTACTGGCTTTGAAGGCTTTCGTTTTGCAGAATTTCATAGTATTTCCTTATCAAATCTTCGTAATCTCGTGAGTATCCCTCTTTGACTGCTTTATTCAGTTCATCACGAATTTTATTTAATGAATTAGGTGAAGATAGATTAAGTTCCGGTGGAATATTTCTTGAAATCGTTTCTCCTGTCCGTGATTCTCTCTCCTTTTCATAGTCTCTTTCATTGATAGACCGCTGAGCATCTAAAAGTTTACTTAAAATATTTTCTTGCTTTTGAATCAATTCGTCATCCAATTTTTCTCCACGCATATCCGTAATAACCTCCTGCATTTTATTCAGGATGTTATCAAGATCTGCCGGAAGTTTGGATGACTGTCCTGAAACTTTAGCCTCCTGATTGAGTTGCTCAAGTGATTTTTGAATAAGCTCCTGTTGTTGTCCAAGTCTTTGCATTTCAAGCTGCTGCTGAGGAGTGAGTCCACCTTGCTGCATTTGCTGCAATTTCTGTGTGAGATTATTCAAGTTCATCTGATCACTTGACATTTGCTGCAATTGCTGCATTAGCGACATCATACCTCCCTGCCCGCTTCCACCCTGCATCATAGATTCCATTGAACTCTTCATCATCATTGCTGCTTCGTTCAATGATTTCATCGCTTCACCCTGCTGGTTTCCCGCCAGCATACCATTTCTGTTTTTCATCGATTGAATTGAGCCTTCCATTTGCTTTTTGGCATCACCTAAAGATTTTCCCATCTCCGGAGTTATTGCAAATGTTTTTTGTGATAGATCAGACATCTGCTGCATCAAATTATTCAGATTATTTGAAAGATTATTTTCTTCCTTTGCTAAATCATCCAGCCTTGATGAATTTGGTTCAAGGCTCTCAGCTTCACGCTTTAAATCTTCCTGCTGCTTTGACAATGAAATAATATTGTCAAGAATTTTCATCATATCTGTAAAAGTCTGCATCTGATTTTGCTGCTGCATCGAATCTTTCATTTGCTGCATCATTTGTTTCATCTGCTTCATATTTTGTGAAAGCTGCTGCTGGTTTTGTTTTGCTTTCTGCTTTTTGTTTTGCTGAATATCCTGCGAAGTCTGTTCTGATAATTGTTGGTTCTGTTGCTGATCAAACTCCTCCATTAACTTTTCCATCTCTTCCTGTGGCATATCGGGTACTTCGCCCATTTTCTTCTCAAGCTCTTCCATTTCCTTCTTTAGTTTCTCAAGATCCTTCGTAATTTCATCCTGCTTCTTACTTAGATTTTCATTTTCCTTTTGATTTGATGGATCACTCTTTTCAGTTTGCTCGGAAAGATTTTCCTGCTGCTCAGTTAATTCGTCAGTTCTTTTCATCAGCTCATCCATTTTCTGTTCAATCTGGATACGTTTCAACAGGTTAAGTGTTCTCTCAATACTTTTCTTAAATTTTTCTTCATCCATTTTCATATTCTGAAGCTGCTCCTGTGTCATATTCCTGTTCATATCTTTCAAGGCATTCTGAAGTCTTTCCATTGCCTTTTTCATTTCCTCACTGGTCATTTCATCCATTAATTTCTGGAGCTCCATATACTTTTCCATTGTTTCCTTCGAGAGCAGATTATTTTCCTGAAGATTCTGCTTCATATCACCAAGCTGATCATTAATCTTATCAACTTTATCCTGGAGTTCTTGAAATTTATCGAGTGCATTTTCAATTTTTTGCTTCTCTTCCCAGTTTAGTTTTTCTTCATCCTTCTTTAATTCCTTATCGATTTCGTCAAGTGCCTTTTTCAACTCTTCAGCGTCTTTAAGTGTTTGCTCAAGTTCTACTTCACTCTGTGCCTGCAGTTGATCTGCATTTTCCAGAATTTCATCAAGAGATGGAACTCGCACAGTTAATGTTTGAGTCCTTGCAGACTTTGGACCACTGACAATATCATTATCAAAAATTTCCAGGTAGTAAGTAACTACATCATCAACTGCAAGATACATTTGAGTTAAATTCCAGATGTAATTGACATTTATTTCTAACTGGGACCTTTCGATAGGAATTTCAACTGCACTAAACTCAGTTTGAGGTTGTTCATATTTCGAAGCAGATAATCTGTAATTCAATATTAATTTTGAGAAACCATAATCATCAGAAGCCTTTGCAAACAAATTAACACGATTATCATTTGCAAGCATAGTATTTTGGTTTGGAGACAGAAGTTCAATAACGGGGAATGCATCATAAAGAGCTTTTATCTGATACGTAATCGGCGCAAGATTTTCATTCCCATTTTCATCAATCAGGTGGATTTTGTAACTGTCATCTTTACGAACTGAAAAATTACCTGAAGCAAGTTCTCCGGTAACATTCAAACTGACACTTGTTGAATCATCAAATTCAAGCTTTGCTTCCTTGAGATTTTTTGTAGATGATACTTTAAAAGATACTCTACTCCCAACCAGTGCTTGAATGTTTCCATTATCCTTTTGAACAGCTTTTGGAATATTCGAATAAGAAGGAGAAGTAATTTCAAGTTCAAGAGTTTTTACGATTGGTCTGTCAATTACCACTATCTCAAATGTTTCACTAGCAACTCCTTCAGCTTCAGCAAAATATTTGAAGGAGCTTTTTACAGATGCCAATTTAAGAGTATAATTTTCTGTCGAATCTGCAATTAATTCTTGTTTGTGAAATTCAGCTTCTTCTTCTTTCCGTGCGGCGAAATAAACTGATTTTGGTTTTGCACCAATTACCTTTACAGAAATTTCCAAAGCCTCATCTTTAGTAATTTCTTTATTACCAGGGTTTATTTCAAAAATGAACTTTGGCGGTGGGACAAATTCTTCATTAAAATTTAAAAGCCGATATGAAGCAGCATTCATACCAGGGACAAAAAGTATGATTGAGATGCATAATAATAATATTGCACCAAAGTATGGTAATATTTTTTTTGCACGTTCAAAATTTATTATTGACTGAAAATTTAAATTCTTTACTCGCTCATAAACCTTTTTGAATGCGGCATCAATCAGATTGGGAGAATAAAGCTTTACTTTTTCACTTTCAGAAACAAGCTGCATTGTGTTTAACAATTCATCTTTTACTTCAAGAAAATTTGTTCCAACTTTAACTGCGGCATCGAAATAAACTTCTTTGCGAATAGAACCGATGTATTTAAGAATTGGTTTAACCAGAAAGAAGAAAAGTAATCCAAGTGCAAGAACAATGAAGAGTATAAATAATACTGTTCTGATTGTCGAGTTGAAGTTTGCAATCAACTCAAGGCAAGAATAGAATGTAAAATTTAATAGGACTGCAGCAATGAAGTGATTGAGGTTTCCGGTCAGCGGTTCAAGATAAATGCCAAAGAACCAGCCGAGCACAGGCAACATGGCCTGAAACAGACCAAAATGAAATGCGATCCTGAAGACGGCCCGCTTATTAT
>CAZLJI010000156.1:0-3092 GCA_964559565.1 uncultured Ignavibacteriaceae bacterium
GTAGACAGCGATCGGGTCCGGCGCGTGGAGTGCACGCCCGAACGCGTGGAGCAGGCGCCCGAAGCCGTGGAGCCGACGCCCGGCATGTGGAGCCGCCGCCCGGGGCTGGCAGGTTATTCAGATAAAGACTAATAGTCCAGTTGCTTGTACCAAGATCAGGTATCCCACCAGTGTTAACATAATCTGATGAACTGGCTGCACCAGTACCAATTAAACCTGAATTAAATTGACCTGTTGGACCCATTGATAATCCACCGAGGACATCTGCAAAAGCTGAACCACTTCCGGGAACAGCAAAGTTCTGTGTTGTTACTGAACCAGTTTCATCAAATGTATAATAAAGTACTTCGGGAAATCCAAAGCCCATTCCGCCTGTCTCATATATCCAAGTACCACCACTAAATACTTCTGAGGTTGTCCATGGATTATTCAATGGTGTAAGATATGTGTTTGCAACGAGGTCGTAGACATATATACTTCCAGGCTCATCGTTTACCAAATAAGCAATTCCGTTATTACTAACCGCTAAACCGTCAATATCGGTCTGACCTGCAGGATATGCCGTTATCAATGTTCCGCTTCCATCATTATTAATACGGAATAGACCGGAACCAAATGGAGTAGTATCATCGTTTGTTGCATATATGTTCCCATTATTTGGGTCAATTGCCAGGCCTCCGAGATCGAAGTCCAAATCAGTGTAGTCGATGTACACAGTAGCAATACGAGTGGATGTATTAATCTTATAAATTGCCTCATTGGCTATATTCTTCATACCATATAGCTCACCATTGTAAAATGCGAGGCCTACTAATGACTGATTTACAGCGGCAGTATCCGTGATTAATCCTAACTCAGTAACAGTACCACCTACCGGCCATTCATAAAGAGTCGCGCCGCTATTGAAATATATTTTATTGTTTGCAACGTCAAAGGCTGCACCCCAGACTTGTGTGCCAATGAATGCTTGCAGCCATTCGTTATTACTAACATTACCAACATAAGATGAGATGGTTGCATCATCAACGCCGATGAATAGTGGATGGGTTACATCCAACTCAGCAAGAGTAGTTTTTACTTGGTACTTTGCAGGAAACTGTTCGGCATCCCGCGCCAATGTCTGCTCGAGCAATGTCTCCTCGGATTCTCCTGCTATTTCCTGTGCAAAGGCAGGGGTACCAAAATAAATTAATAGGGTGAATAAAATGAAGAGTTGTTTCATAAAGCGTCCTCCTTGTTATGTGATTGATATTAAGATAGTTGATTATCTTAATATCAAGTTTGAAAAATATTTTGAAAAAGTCAACCATTTTATAAAAAAAATTTAATGCATGAAGCCAGAATAAGAATACTGCAAAATGGAAAACCATCCAGTGGCCCGGTTATTTACTGGATGAGCCGTGATCAGCGGGTTCACGATAACTGGGCCTTGCTCTATGCACAGAAACTTGCTATTGAAATGAAAAAACCACTTGCAGTTATTTTCAACCTAGTTCCTGATTTTCTAGAAGCAACAAGCCGCCAGTATGGTTTTATGCTGAAAGGTTTGAAAGAAGTTGAATCAATATTGACCAGATATAATATTCCCTTCTTTTTACTGATGGGAAAACCCGAAACGGAAATTCCGAAATTTATTAAAAAATATAACTCATCAGTATTAGTTTCTGATTTTGATCCTTTAAGAATAAAGCGGATCTGGAAAAAGGAAGTTGCAAAGAAAATTGAAATTCCATTTTATGAAATTGATGCTCATAATATAATTCCCTGTCTCACTGTATCGAACAAGTTGGAGTTTGCTGCATATACTATACGTCCTAAAATTCATAGGCTGTTGCCAGAGTTTTTGGAAGATTATCCAAGATTAAAAAAATTACAAAAAGCAGATTCACTAATTATGGATAGAATTAATTGGGATAAAGTATTGGAATCTTTAAAAATTAATCGTGAAGTAAAAGAAGTTGATTGGATAAAACCAGGAGAGGCTGCTGCAGCAAATGCTTTGAAGGATTTTCTTGAAAACAGATTCGAACGATATGCAGAAGACAGGAATGATCCGAATAAAAATGCCATATCAAATCTTTCACCTTATCTTCACTTTGGACAAATCTCTGCTCAGCGTGTGGCTTTGACAGTTCAACAGTTCTATCAGAAAAATCCTTCTGCAGAGGCATTTCTTGAGGAACTAATTGTGCGTAGAGAGTTGTCTGACAACTTCTGCTACTTCAATCCAAAGTATGATTCTTTTGGTGGATTCCACGATTGGGCAAAAGACACTCTTAATCAACATAGAAAAGATAAAAGAGAATTCGTCTATTCTTTAGAAGAATTTGAAAAAGCTAAGACTCATGAGGATCTCTGGAATGCTGCACAAAGAGAATTGCTTGTCACAGGAAAAATTCATGGTTATATGAGAATGTATTGGGCAAAGAAAATTCTGGAGTGGAGCAAATCTCCTGAAGAAGCATTACGAATTGCCATTTATTTAAATGATAAATTTGGACTTGACGGAAGAGACCCGAATGGATATGTTGGTTGTGCATGGTCAATTGGTGGGGTGCACGATAGGGCTTGGACTGAGAGACCCGTTTATGGCAAAATTCGCTATATGAACAGAAATGGCGCCGCCAGAAAATTTGATATAAATTCCTACATTGGGAAGTACATTTAAGACGCCAACCGAGTAAAACTGACTCAAAAATATTCACTTTTACCCAATTTTTCTTTTTAAAACATTTATTTCGCCTCATTCTTCAAATTTTTAATCAAAACTTCGGCAAAGTTGTTGACCAACATTATCCACAAATACAGGGAGAACATTAATATAAAATGATACAAAAACCGCAAAAGCTACAATTAAGTCTTACGATTCAGTTTGCAGTCTTCTTCATTATAGTTGCCGGGCTAATCTACTATTATTTCAGTCAAAAGTTTGAAGAAGAAGTGCTTGATAAATTCAAGTTTAAATCTGAGATGATTACAAAGTTTCTTGAGCAAAATCCTCAATTTTTCTGGGCAAACAGAATTGAAGATAAAACCCAGTTGATCCAGCTTATGTTTTTAAACGAAATTAATTACCTCGTGCTCGAAAACAA
>CAZLJI010000156.1:3102-6059 GCA_964559565.1 uncultured Ignavibacteriaceae bacterium
GCAGAACATTATCTTTATGTAGCTGCCAATGATAATGACAATATTTCTTTTGATGAAACAATTTATCGTGTTGTGATGCCGGTGAGTTTGGATAAAATTCAGCAAGGTAAGGCTTATCTGGGATTTAACGCAGGAACAATTGCAAGCGAACTAAAAAGAAAAACACTCTTAACAGCACTTTTTAGTTTATCGATTTTATTAGCTGGAATGGTTTTTACTTTTTTCCTTAGCTCTATTTCATTCAGACCTATTACTAAACTTATATCTGCTCTAAGTAAAGATGATATCAAAGAGCAAAAACTCCTCTTAAGCAAATTCAAGAACAATGAAGTAGGAATAATTGCGCAAAAAATTTATGAGATTCTAAATGAACTAGATAAATCCTCAAGTGAAGTCAATAACTTAAATGAAAAACTAAAGGATGTTTTCCGCGACAAAATATATGAGCTTGATGTTGAAATTAATCAGCGGAAAAGAGCTGAAAGTTTTTTGAAAAATAGTGAAGAGCAATTCAAGCTACTTTTTGAAAACGCTCCAATCGGAATGTTTATTATTTCAGGTGATGGTAAAGCTCTTAAAGCTAATAAAGCTTTTTGTAATACCATTGGTTATGATTTCCATGAAATAATCGGGGCACACATAAAGTATATTTTTAGTGGAAATAAATCTGGCGATGTGAAATCTACATTTCAACTTATTCTCGAAAACGATAATCTGGATACAGAATGTAATTTAATTAAGCGCGACGGACGAAAGATTACTGTGATCTTAAAGGCTATCAAAATCAGTGATGATAATGGCGCATTACGTAATACACTTATTCAGGTACTGGATATTTCCGAGATCAAAAAAGCACAAAGCGACATTTTATTTGCATTAGATAAAGCGAAGGAATCTGATAGGTTAAAAAGTGCCTTCCTTGCACAAATGTCTCACGAAATTCGAACTCCGCTAAATGTTATTTTACCATCAATTCCATTAATAGCAGATGAATTAAATAATAAAGATGAGGAAATCTTAAGCATACTTACTTCAGTTGAGAATGCTGGCAAACGGCTTCAGAGAACAATTGATATGATACTTTCAATGTCTGCGGTCCAGAGCGGTAATTATAAACCAAGGTTTGAAAACTTTAGTCTAGCTGATGATATAAAAAATCTTTCTAAGGAATTTATATCTGTCACAAAAGAAAAAGGGCTTCAGTTGTTTTTTAGTAATAGCTGTTCAGATTCAGAAATCGCTGCTGATCGATATACTGTGAACCAGATATTTCAGAACTTAATCGGGAACGCTGTTAAGTATACGCATAAAGGACAGATCAATATATCTGTTGATGATTATCAAAAAGGTAAGGTGATAGTTAAAGTCGAAGATACGGGAATTGGGATTAGTTCAAAGTATATTAAAAATTTATTTGCACCTTTTTCACAAGAAGATACCGGCCAAACCAGAAAGTATGAAGGCAATGGGCTTGGTTTAGCGCTGGTAAAAGAGTATGTACGAGTTAATAATGGCGAAATAACTGTGCAGAGTGAAAAAAATAAGGGCACAGTATTTTCCGTTGTTTTTGAAAAGAAAATTCAAAAACCACTTTTTGAGCAAAAAAAATATCTTATGAATGAAGTGAAAACATTGCTCAACTAATTATCTTAAGAAGAGCTGATATTTTCTGTGTCGAATAGAAAACAATTTTTAGAAGAATATTCCGCCTAAGTCTGATAAACACATTCCTTTCAGGAAGAACTTAAATTCAACTTTTTTTAGCTTCTTTCATATTCTATATTTCGCACGTCTTAAATAATAAATTAAATGCAAATGAGTGATTATAAAGTTTTATTATTTTATAAGTATGTACAAGTAAAAGAGCCGGCCTTAATTGTTAAAGAACATTTAGAGTGGTGTTTGCAAAACGATATTAAAGGAAGAGTTTTTTTTGCCAGCGAAGGTGTAAACGGAACTGTTTCGGGGTTAAAGGAAAATATTGAGGATTATAAATTTCATCTGACTAGTTATCCTGAATTTATTGACTTATGGTTCAAGGAAGATGATGCCGATGAGCATGTTTTTAAGAAAATGCATGTCCGGTTAAAAAATGAAATTGTTCATGGTGACCTGGAAAATGTAACTATCGAACATGGTGGTAAAAGACTTTCTCCGGAAGAGTTATTTCAATTGTACAAAGAAGAAAAAGAAATTGTGATTGTTGATGCACGTAATTGGTATGAAAGTAAAATTGGGAAATTTAAAAATGCCATCACTCCTCCAATGAAGAATTTTCGTGAGTGGAAAAAAGTAGTTGATGAAAATTTGAACGAATATAAAAATAAAACTGTCGTAACTTACTGCACTGGTGGAATTCGCTGTGAGAAAGCCTCAGCCTATATGGTTGAAAGAGGATTTAAAGATGTTTACCAATTGGATGGAGGCATTGTAAATTTTATTAAAAAATTTCCGGACACTTACTGGGAAGGCGGAATGTTTGTTTTTGATGAAAGAAGAGTTGTTAGTCCAAATTCAAAGGAAGAATTAAAGCACATTGCTCAATGTTACTTCTGCGGAAAGCCAACATCATATTATATCAATTGTCACAATGTTGATTGTGATACAATAATAGTCTCCTGCCATGCGTGTAAAGTGAAGAATGATTATTGCTGTTCAGACGAATGCAGGGAAAGTAAAAATAAAAGGAAGGTTTTTCATGGCTAAAGTTTGAAATTTCGTTGCTGAAAATTCAGAGATGACATCTTTAAAAAAGATGTCATCTCTATACAATCATTTTTCCTAACTAAACGAAATTACTTCTTCCACTCAGCTAGCATAGCTTTCATACTATCAAAATCGAACGGTGCACTTTCCATTTTACTTCCAAATGCAACAGCCTTTTCCATAGTTGCAATTGCTTCGTTCTTCATACCGAGCTTATGTTGAAGCTGAGCCTTAACTCTTGTATTCCAGTA
>CAZLJI010000157.1:0-6056 GCA_964559565.1 uncultured Ignavibacteriaceae bacterium
TACGAATGGTTGTGGGAATTCTTCCTGTGAATGGCATCCCGTTGCCAATTATCAGTTACGGTGTAAGTTCGCTGCTTGTGAATATGTTTATGCTGGGTATAGTTGCAAACTTATATCGAACAAGAAAAAATTATACTTGATATTGAATATGAAATCCATTCAAAAACTTAACTCCTCAAATAACTCAGGTAAATACATTTGTGTTGGACTCGATACCGACCCAAAGAAATTACCTAAGCATTTATTGTCATTTAAAAAACCAGTAGTTGAGTTTAATAAAAGAATTATTGAAGCAACAAAGGATTCTGCGGCTGCATATAAATTAAATCTTGCATTTTATGAGAGTGATGGAATCATCGGTTTAGAAAATCTTGAAGAAACTTTATCCTTTATTCCTCAAAACACCCTAACTATTGCTGATGGTAAGCGTGGAGATATTGGGAATACTTCTAATCTGTACGCACGCTCAATTTTCGATCACTTCAAATTTGATGCAGCAACTCTGAATCCATATATGGGCCAAGATTCTCTGGAACCGTTTCTTGCTTATTCGGATAAATTTAATTTTATTCTGGTGCTAACTTCAAATCTAGGTTCCGCTGATTTTCAAAAACAAAAATTACAAAGCGGTGATTTTCTTTATCAGGAGGTAACAAAAAAAATCCATAGCTGGAATAAAAACTCAAATTGTGGTATTGTTTTTGGCGCAACCAATTTAACTGAACTTCAAGAAAATATTAATCTCATAGATAATCTACCACTCTTAATTCCCGGAGTAGGGGCACAGGGAGGAAGCCTTGAAGAAGTAACAGATCTGCTATTCACTGAAAAAAAATTTTCCTTCCTCATCAATGTCAGCAGGGGAATAATTCAAAAAAGTATTGGTGAAGATTTCGCTGATGCAGCCCGGAATGAATTAACTGTCTTAAATAAAATTATTGCCCATATTTTGCATTCAAAAAAATAATTTTAGCCATTCAGATAGTATCTGAACCTCTTACCATCCTCTTTGCACTGTTTAATACAATAAAAAAGAATATTTAATTTTATCTTTTCTATATTGTTTAAAGGGAATATCTTTTAAAGGAGATTGTCAGGTTTATATCAATATTGATGTACTGTTTACTAATGAGTATCAACGAAAAAATAATATATGAAATCTGGAAGGAAGGGAAGTTTCAAAAGGAACTTACTGTTGACGATTCTCAAAAGATAGAGATTATTGATCCCGGTACCCATAATAAAGATTCGGCCGGACCAGATTTTCTGAATGCTCGAATTAAATTCGGTAACATAACTTATCTTGGTGATGTTGAGATAGATACCTGGCACACTGATTGGAAAACACACGGACATTTCTTGGATAAAAGATACAACAAAGTCATCCTCCATATTGTCATTTCAAGAGATAAACACCAGCCATATGTTTTTTGCAAAGATGGAAGAAAAGTTCATTCACTATGTCTTTTGGATTTCGTTGATGAAAATATTTATATTGCTTTAATTGATGCTGTTAAAGCTGAGAAGCAGAATAGAAAATTTGAAATGCCTTGTTCAGGCAGAAATGATGGAGTTCAAAAAAAAGAAAAGCTAGACTTTTTATTTGAGCTTGGTGTCGAAAGATTTAATAAGAAATCAAAACGATTACTTGACAGACTGAAAGAGATGATTTATCTGAAGGAAATGAAGATCAGAGAACCAATATTAAAATATGATTTTGGTGAAGATTATCATAACAAAAAATATACTCCTAATGATTTTAGTGATTTACAAATATGGGAACAGCTAGTTTATGAAATGATTTTCGAAGCACTTGGTTATTCAAGAAATAAAGATATTATGCTAAAGCTCGCAAAAGCTGTGAACATTCCTTTCTTAAATAATTTCCGGAATGATGAAAATTTTGAATTATTTATTGAGAGTGCCTTGTTTAATGTCAGCGGTATGATGCCTCAAAAAACAAAATACTGTGAAGAAGCTACTACAGAATATTTAAGGCAACTCGTTGAGATATGGAACAAAATCCACCAAATGTATGACGGGATCATATTTAAAAAAGAAGATTGGAATTTTTTTAAAAGCCGTCCTCAAAATTTTCCGACAATAAGATTAAGAGGTGGCGGACTTCTGATTGCACATTTTTTGTCCAGTGATGTCTTAAAAACATTGTTAAATTATTTCAACGAAGACAGATCAGTAAAGGACGCTAATATCATTCTGCGAAATTATTTTATTACAGAGGCGAAAGGCTACTGGGCTAATCATTATAACTTTGATAAACTAACACAGGAAAAGTTGAATTATTTTATTGGAGTTTCGCGTGCTGATGAGATAATTGTAAATGTTTTATTCCCTATTCTCAACTTATATTTTGACATCTTTGAGAAAAAGGAACAGGCAAGAAAAGTCAGGCAACTTTACATTCACTATACTCAGTACGGTTCTAATATGGTTGTAGAGCAAGTTGAAACGACACTCGGCCTAGCAAATGCTTCGCGGCGAAGCATAAACTATCAGGCAATGATTGAACTATTCAGAAATTATTGTGTAAAGGAAAGATGTCTTGAATGTAAGATTGGTAAGAAAGTTTTTAACTGATAAAATAATTAATTTTCACTAGTAAGATTTTTGATTTGATCTCTTATTTTAGCTGCTCGTTCATATTCTTCTCCTTCAATCGCTTCTCTTAATTTATTTTGTAGTGTTGCAAGCTTTGTTTCTTTTGAAGGTGGTTTTTTTGTTTCAGATGAATCACTTATTGAATTTAAATTAGAGATATCTTCAGATTCATCAGAGGGGATGAACGCAGCAGCATCCATAACGGTTTCTAATACGTAAATTGGAGCCTGTGCGCGTACTGCAAGAGCAATAGCATCGCTGGGTCTGGCATCAATCTCCTGTGTGAAACCTGAAACCTCAAGTATGATCTTCGCATAAAATGTATTGTCCCTGAGTTCATCAATAACTATTTCAAGCACTGAAGCACCAAGACTATCGGTGAGCTGTTTTAATAAATCGTGTGTCAATGGTCGTGGTGGTTTTATGCCTTCAATCTCTAAAGCAATAGCCTGGGCTTCAAAGGCTCCAATAATAATTGGCAAACGTTTTTTACCCTCCACTTCTTTTAGTAGAATTGCATACGCTCCGCCTGTTGCCGGACTTGATGATAAACCTAAAATTTCACAAGGAATTTTTTGCAAGAGTTAACCTTTTTTAGGATTGCTTAACTTTTTTAATTTCATTAGTTAATGCTGGAATTATTTCAAACAAGTCACCTGTTATACCATAATCTGCAACGTTGAAAATTGGTGCATCTTTATCTTTGTTTACTGCAACAATATATTTTGAAGAAGACATTCCAGCAAGGTGTTGTATAGCACCAGAAATTCCACAAGCTACATAAAGTGTTGGGGATACTGTCTTTCCTGTCTGACCAACTTGCTCATTATGTGGTCTCCATCCTGCATCAACCACAGCACGCGAAGCGCCGACAGCAGCGCCCAATACTTCAGCAAGTTCTTCTATCAAATGAAAATTTTCCGGACCTTTCATTCCTCTGCCACCGGAAACAATTATATCAGCTTCAGCAACATCAAGCTTTCCTTCTGATTTTTTGAATGCTGTGACTTTACTTTTCAGATTGACTTCAGATATTTCTTTAATTACTATTTCAGCGGGAGCAGAATTTTCAGCAACCTGAGCTTTAAATACATTTGGCCGAAGAGTGATAACTTTTTTATTGCTAAGTACTTTTATATCGACAAACGCTTTTCCTGCATAAGCTGGTCTTGTGAGGATTAAATCATTACCGGATAAATTTAATTTGACGCAATCAACAACACAACCTGCATCAAGCTTAATACTCAGGCGTGGCGCTAAATCTTTTCCGAGAGCAGTATTGGCTAGAATAATAGTGTCATAATTAACTTCTTTTGCTAAGTTGGTGATTGCTTCCGTATAACCGGATGATGAGTAATTAGCTAACTCTGAATTTTTTAAATGAATGACTTTCTGGATGCCACACTTTGAAATTTCATTTATATTTGAAATTGTATCTCCGACAACAACTGCTTCTGCAGAAGTATTCATGTCCTTAGCAAGTTTTGCGGCTGTGGAAGCAGCTTCAAATCCTGATCTCTTAATTGCTCCTTCTCTTTGTTCAAGGACTGCTAAAATTTTATTTGCCATTTGAATTTTCCCTTAAATTACTTTTGCTTCTTCTTTTAATAACCTAACAAGTTCAGGCACTGCTGATGCGTCGCTGCCAACTATTCTACCAGGTTGTTTTCCTGCTGGAAGGTGCATACCAACTACTTCACTTGTTGGAGTATATGATGCCGCCGATTTCTCTTCAATTGTTTTTTTCTTAGCAGCCATTATTCCTTTAAGTGAAGCATAGCGAGGCTCATTTAGACCTTTTTGACAAGTGATCACGGCAGGCATGGAGGTCTCCACTATTTCTCTTCCACCTTCAATCTCTCTCTCAGCAATTATTTTTTCTCCATTCATTTCTAATTTAACACAAACAGTTACACAATTATATTCTAAAAGTTCAGCAGTTAATTGACCAACGATTGAGTTATCATAATCTACAGATTGCTTTCCCATAAAAATCAATGTAGAACTCTGTGCTTTAATTTCTTCTGCGAGAGCTTTAGCAATTCCCAAAGAATCTCTTTGATTATCATCCTTTAATAGAACACCACTATCAGCACCCATTGCCAATGCTTTTCGGATTGTCTCCTTACTATTTTCTGATCCCAGAGTTACAACTACAACTTCACCTGATCCCAATTTTTCTTTGGTTTTCAATGCTTCCTCAACTGCATACTCGTCGTAAGGATTGATAATATATGTAACACCTGCGGGGTCAATAGTCTTTCCATCACTTCCAACCTTTATTCTTGAAGCGGTATCCGGAACGTGACTTATGCAGACAACTATTTTCATTTGGACTCCATTTTTTTACTTTAATTTATATTCAAAATATATAGACGACCTAATATAAAAGCAATTAACTACGTAGAATAGAAAGTAACTATTCTAAAAAAGTTAGTTTTAATTTTTACTATCTAATAAGTATTTTCACACTATGGAAATCCCGACAAAGCAATCACCGCAAATAACCAACCTTGAGGAAGAAAAGGCTGATATAAACCTAGGTAGCAGAGTAATTCTTTTCAATGATGACTGGCATACATTTGAAGAAGTAATTGCTCAGATAATCAAAGCAACTAAATGTTCATTCATCGAGGCGCGGGATAAAACCTTTGAAGTACACGTTAATGGAAAAGCTGTAGTTTATTCTGGTGAAATGACAGATTGCCTAAGAGTATCTGGCATTTTAGAAGAAATCTTATTACATACTCAAATTGATACTTAAAAAATCACTTCAAAAGAGTTCAATTCATTTTTTGTGTTTGATCACTCTTTGGACCATACAATTCCTTTAACAGGAAAAATAGAAGTGAGTTGTCTGTTATCGGGTAGGCGTATCTAATACTTTCCGGGGGCATCGGTTTATCGTAATCAAATGAAAATATTTCCTGATTGCTTAAATTATAATAACGTATTTTCAGGATACCATACTTAACACTTGTAAGATTAATTGTATAAAGAGTTTTTGATCTGAAAACATCTCCCTCAATTCCTTCAAATTTTTTAGGCGGCTGATTAGTCTCAAGTATCCAGATATTAAATCTATCCGCCTTCATAGTATCGAGAGATGCTGAATCATACCAAAATTTTGAGCCGTCATCAGCATTCACAACTTTCCAAACATGCTGCTCTTCCTGCTGGGCTGTCATTGAAACATAACATAGTATAATTATCAAAATGGTTTTAATCATAACACACAATTTCCTTTTATTATTTACTGAAAAGATAAATAATATCCTGCGTATCAAAAAAGGTGAATCCAAACTCCTGCAATTAGAGTTATTCAGAAATTTATTTTTAATATCTAAAGCTCTGCATAAATTTGTCGAATCTTTAAAGTGGATTAAGATTCTACTGACTAGTTAAAAATTTTCAGAAGAAATTTATGTCGTAGATAG
>CAZLJI010000158.1:0-6042 GCA_964559565.1 uncultured Ignavibacteriaceae bacterium
ATTTTTTGTTTGATGAGCTTGTTGTAGCTGTATTTAAATTTTGAAGTTAAGCTTGATAGTGCATATAAATTCGTTGGGAATGCAAATGATGGTTCAAAATAACAATTAACAGTGCAGCCCTGACAGAAATCAAACCTGCCTTCATTCTTCATAAAATATTTAATCTTTTCAGATTTTCTTAGTTCAGCAATCGGCTTATCAATTTTGATATTATCATTAGCAAAGTGATAACATGGCAGAATAATTTCATTATCAGGAGAAATAACTATCACCCTCGAAACAGCTTTGCAGCTTGGATTATTTCTATCATTTCCCCCATCTCTTCTCAACTTCATAAAAGCTTTGTTAAGATAAACATCCATTTTTCCATCGCAATACTCATCAACAAAATCAACTGCTTCCTGAGATAAACCGGGATTACCGAAATAAGAGAAGACCGGATTCACAAGTAGGACCAAATCATGTCTTGCCGCTAATTCGTGCATCCGTGGCAATTTCTTGAAAGTCTCATTAGTTACTGTGAAGAGTATATCTGGAAACTCTCCGAGCGATTTTGCTATCTCAATACTTTTAAAAATTGAATTATAGCAATCTACTTTTCTAATTCTGTTGTGTTCCCCTTCATCCGGAGAATCAAGAGAAAAGTGAAGAAGGTTAATCTTGCCTGCTAGCTTTTCAGCAAACTTTGGATAAAGCAATGTGTTTGTTGTTATGCTTGTTTGCATTTTAAGCTTGTGTGCAAACTCTGCCATCAGGTGAATATCTTTATGAAGCAGTGGTTCACCGCCGGTTAAATCAATAAACTTAACACCAAGTTTTGCAAGCTGCTCAACATTTGATTTAAATTCATTGAAATCTGCATAAGGTGTATCTTTAAAATTTGTGTGATCTCCAAAATGGCAGAACTCACAGAAAGCATTGCATCGGTATGTCACATAGTAATTACAAAGAAGCAGCATTAATAAACTCTATCTTTCCACTTTACTTTTTTATTGAATAAAATCACAAAAGGTAAAACAACCACATATATCATATAATAAATTTCAAACACTAAAAAATATTTCAAATTCTTCTGAAGACCTAATCTTTGATGAACCGGTAGGAGCACAAAAAAATCGATAGCAATTTTGAAAAACACGAGATATGTCCAGGCAGCACTGAAGAAAAATGGAGTTAAAAGGATAAATAAATTTGATACAAAAGACCAAAACATTAAACCAATACCTATCGGTGGAGTATCTATTCCGCCAACTGCCCAGCGTTTCTTTTGATTATATAATTCTTTAAATGTAGAAGCAGGTTTTGTAATAACTAATGAATCTTTAGTTAATGGATAGATCACTTCGTACTTATTTAGTCTGTGAATTGAGTTTAGCAATAAAAAATCTTCAGTAACACTGAAGGGTAACGCTTCAAATCCTCCTGTTTCCAAATAAGCTTTTTTTCTGAACGACATATTGTTTCCGATGCAGCTCACAGACTTACCAAGATTGATAGTTCCAGCAGCTATAAAAAGTAAATAAATAAAATCAATAGCCTGCATTCCGCTGAATGGATTTTTTGCTGTCTGCGAAGTGAAACCATTTACAACTCCAACATCGCCGATGTAATAAGAAGCAATGGTCTTTGCCCAGAGTGGATTAACAAAACAGTCCGCATCAGTTGTGAGGATAACTTCTCCTGATGATATTTTTATTCCTTCAGCCATCGCGCGCACTTTACCACTTAATATTGTTGAATTATTTTCCTTAAGGTGAATTACACGAAATTTGTATTTACCATGAATAAAATCCGATGATATTTTTAATGTGCTATCACTTGAAGCATCATCAACTATAATAATTTCAAGTTTTTTATCCGGGTAAATGAGCTTGTCTAATGACTCAAGACAAGTTAAAATATTATTTTCTTCGTTTCTTGCTGCAACAACAATTGAAACTGTAGGTAGTTGATCGTCGGGCGATTGTGGATAAGTTTTTTTTGCACCGATTACCATCGCAGCAGAAATAATGAAGTAGCCGGAGACTAGAATCAGGAAAATTATTTCAAGCAATCTTCAGGCTCCCCGAATTTAAAACCCTTCTTGTCTGCTTTTTCAATTGTGTAGTACACAGATTCTTCAATTATATCAACACACTTAATACTATCGTGAAAAACTAAGATAGAATTTTCGTTTATGTAATTATTTACAGCGTATTTAACTTTTTCAATATCGTTCTTATAATCATAAGTTAGCAAATTCCACATAACACATTTCAAATTTAGTTCTTTCAAGATACCTTTTGTTTTAAAATTAAACCTGCCGTGTGCTGGTCTAAAATATTTAACATTGTAATTAAATTTTTCTTTCATCAATTCATTGAAGGTGCTTAATTCAACAATTGATTCTTCCCTGCTCATCTTTGTCAGCAATTTATGATTCATTGTGTGATTAGCAATTGTGTGACCATCCGAAAGTATTCTTTCTGCAAGTGCCTTTTGATTTTTGATATTATTCCCGACACAAAAGAAAACTGCTTTAAGATGATTAACTCTGAGAATGCTTAAGATTTTTAGTGTAGCTGCCTCAGTAGGCCCATCATCGAAGGTTAGAAGGATTTTATTGTTTTGAGTGCCCCAATAAAAACTTCGATTTAATATTTTAACAATTGCTAGCGGATTGTAATAATATTTCAAAGATACTACGCTTGATTATTCATCAATTAACTGGATAATATTATGAAGCTGATAATTTCAGATGATCGTGATATGCGTTCTTTAAATTCTGTTCCAATCTTTCATAATTACTCTTCTGCTGAATAGTTCTTCCAAGTAAATCAGTGATACATCTGCTGCAAAGAAAATATCCTATCAGCGTATTCATTTCTTGATACATATAAGCGTTTAACGATAAAGCCGATTCCTCACCCATTTTCAAAGCATCAATTTCCCTTTTGTTACAGAAGGGACATTTAACACCATCATAAAACCAGATTTTGTCAACTTTCTCACCATAAATTTCATCAGCTTTGTTTAACAATTCAAGGAGAATATTATCAATAAATTCTTTATCCATATCTTTTCTCAGAAGAACAAATCAATTCTTCATCTTCCATTTATTCAACCTTTTATAACTCCAACTGGTCTTATTTTAGCAACTTTTCGAGTAATTCCTTCTTTGTGCATCACATCAACAACATCAGAAACATCTTTATATGCATCTGACATCTCTTCAGCAATTGTTTTGTATCCTTTTGCCTGAAGTACGATCCCTTTTTGTTTCATCTCTCCAACCAAATCACGTCCTTTTGCATGTTTCATTGCTTTTGTGCGGCTAAGATTTCTTCCAGCTCCGTGACAAGAACTTCCAAATGTTTCTTCCATTGCTTTGTCTGTTCCTACCAGAACATAAGAATATCTTCCCATATCACCGGGAATTAGTACAGGCTGTCCAACTCCCTGATACTTTGCAGGAATCAATTTACTGCCCATAGGAAATGCACGTGTTGCTCCTTTGCGATGGACACAAACATCTTTTTCTTCTTTCCCGATTTTATGTTTCTCTATTTTAGCAATGTTGTGGCAAACATCATAAAGTAGATGAAAGCCTAATTCTGATTCGGTCATCGAGAAAGTTTCCTGAAAAACTTTTTTTGCAAGATGCATTATCACTTGACGATTGTTCCAGGCAAAATTTGCAGCGGCTTGCATTGCTGCTAAATAATCCTGCCCTTCCTGAGATTTGATAGGTGCACAAGCTAATTGCTTATCGGGTAATTTGAATCCGTATTTATTGCTCGCCTGCAGAAGAACTTTCAGGTAATCATCACATACCTGGTAACCGAGTCCTCGCGAACCAGTGTGAATTTGAATCACAATTTGTCCCTGAAATAAACCAAATACATCTGCAACTTTCGCATCATAAATTTCTTCGACAACATCGATTTCGAGAAAATGATTTCCGGAACCAAGTGTTCCTACCTGATCGGCGCCACGTTCAAAGGCACGTTTACTTACTACTTCTGTGTCAGCATTTTTAAGCGTTCCGCTTTCTTCTGTGAAATCTATATCGGATGAGGAGCCAAGATCATTTTCCAATGCCCAGACTGAACCTTTAGTTAAAACCTTTTTTAGATCAGCAGTTGAAAGTTTTCTAATCGCACCACTGGCACCAACTCCTGTTGGCACAGCATTAAACAATTTTGAAACGAGTTGATCAATTGTACTCTTAATTGGTTCATGCTCTAAATTTGTAGTTGCAAGTCTTACTCCGCAATTAATATCATACCCGACACCACCAGGAGAAATAACTCCTTCATCCAGATTTGTTGCTGCAACACCGCCAATTGGGAACCCATATCCCCAATGAATATCTGGCATAGCAAGAGAATATTTTTCAATTCCCGGAAGTTGAGCAACATTTACAACTTGTTTTAAAGCTTCATCATCTTTCAATCCTTTTTCAATCATATCCTGCGATATATAAATTCTTCCCGGCACTTTCATTTGTCCGGTTGCAGGTATCTCCCACAAATTTTCTCTTACTTTTACTAACTCAATTCCACCGACGTGCATTTAGTTTTAACTCATTTATTAAATTATTAAATATCAAATACTACAAGTGTCGAATAAAAGCCATCACTTTCTACAATTTGTAACTGATGATAGGTAACTGATTTGATTTCCTGCTTGAGTTGAATATGATCTTGATACTTGACTCCCTTTAATTCAGCAGATAATTCACAACCATCAACATCATCAAATATTTTTATTGATTGAATGGATGAACACAACCACTTCTTTGTAATGAGGAGATAATTCAATTCGTTCAAAAAAGTAACCAGTAACTCTTCTTTGGATACTGCGGAAAGATCTAATTCCATAGAATCATCATCTTCAATAATTAATTCACCAACAATTGAGACTAACCAGGCTTCTGCACCGGCAGTAAATAACTCATCAAGGCTGCTGCCGCTTATTTCAACTGCAATATCAGCTGTATGATCGACAAATTTATAACTTTTACTCATTTTTCTAAATATATCCGATTCATTAACTATAATTTAGTAATGAATTGATAAAAAAGTACCTGATTTATACTGATGCTCATTAATTATATTTACTATGAAATATGAAAAATCTTTCCGAACATCAAAAAGGAATACTTTATGTATTTACTGCTGCACTTTTGTGGAGTACTGGAGGATTATTCATTAAGCTTATTTCACTTTCCGCAATGCATTTATCTTTCTTCAGATGTTCAATTGCAGCGATAGCTTTTGCATTGATTTTTAAAAAACGAATATTGCTATTTAATAAGTTAAGCATCATCAATTCACTTTTTTATGCTGTGGTGCTTATTACTTTTGTTATTGCGACTAAAACTACAACAGCTGCTAATGCAATATTTCTGCAGGCAACTGCACCTATCTATGTTTTAATTTTTGAACCTCTGTTTAACAAAACCAGATATGAACAAATCAACCTCGTCACTGTTGGTGTGTGTATCCTTGGAATGATTCTATTTTTTGTTGGAAAACTTGAACCCGGTCATCTTGAAGGTAACTTCATTGCTCTTCTGTCAGGAATTACATTCGCTGCGTTGTTCCTTGGAATGAAACAGAATGATCAACAATATCAGCAAAGCAGTATTTTCTGGGGAAATATTCTTGTTGCAATAATTTGTACTCCATTTCTTATCTCGATGGAATTAATAACAATTTCGGATTTATGGATGGTAAGCTTTCTGGGTGTTTTCCAGATTGCTTTGGCGTATGCATTCTTTGCATCAGGACTGAAAAGAATCTTAGCAGTAGAAGCTTCAATTATTTCAATGGTTGAACCTGTGCTTAATCCTGTTTGGGTTTTTATTGGTTATGGTGAAGTACCAACTTTAACTGCGATAATTGGAGGACTGATTATTTTAGGAGCGATTGTTGTAAGAAGCTTGATTGCAGGAACACCAACTTTAAAGAGAAGGTTTAACTTCTAGTTTAAGGAGACAACCGAAAAATTTTCCACTTCGATTTTAATTTCTTGTAACAAATCCTATCATGTAATCGG
>CAZLJI010000159.1:0-6000 GCA_964559565.1 uncultured Ignavibacteriaceae bacterium
TCTTTTTATTTTTTGTAGCCTCGGACTTTATGTCCGAGCCTCTTCGCAGACATAATCCGCTAGAAGCGGACTGCTGCTACGTTAATCTCTTAACTCGTCGATTTCATCGACATTTATATTTACAAATGTTTTATAAACATTAAGAACAATTGCAAGTGCAATTGCAGCTTCAGCAGCAGCAAGTACTATTACAAATAATGCAAAGAGCTGACCTTGTAAACCAAAATTTCCAAAACGTGAGAAAGCAATAAAGTTTATGTTCGATGCATTGAGAATTAATTCAATTCCCATCAACACCATAATTGCATTCTTTCGTGTGACGATACCATAAATTCCAAAGCTGAATAACAGAGTGCTAACGACCAAAAAATGTGTTAAAGATACTTCCATAATTTCTATTTTATTAAATGTAGTCTCGGACTTTATGTCCGAGCCTTATTTCGCAGACATAAAGTCTGCGACTACAAATTTATTTCCTCGCCATTGATGCTGCCCCTATTAAGGCGATTAGCAATAAAATACCAAGTAGCTCAAAAATCAGGACGTACTCATTTAAAAGCATACTCCCCAGAGTTGACAGTGTTGATGCCGGCATTTCGGTTTTAATTTGAAGCCATTGTGTATTCAGAATAACGGCACCGATTACACCCGTAAATAATCCAACACCAATTGCAGCAGGTAAAGTATGAATCGTTCCTGTTTTAATATCAACCTGAGTTATCTTGTTTGTTATCATCACACCAAAAATTAAAAGGATTAATATTCCGCCGATATAAACTATAAGCTGAACAATAGCTACGAAGTCAGCTCCAAGCAGAACATAAATTCCTGCAACACCAAACAAAGTAAACAATAAATAAAATGCAGCGTGAACAACATTCCTGGTTGTAACAACGAAGAATGCAGAGAGCAAAGTTACTGCTGCAAATAAATAAAATATGATATCGTAAACGTTCATTACTTATTTTCTTCTTTATTATCCTGTTTAGGTTCTTCCGGTTTGATTATTTGCGCGGCGGCTTTTTCTTCTGCAGCTTTCTTGGCCGCTACAACTTTCTCAGCTTCTTTCTTTGCCTGGAACTCTTCTAAATTTTTCTTTTTCTGAATTCTGTCTTCCGGAAGAAGAGTTACAAAATCATAAACTAAATCTTCTCTCTTAAATTCAGAGAATTCATAGACGTCAGTCATATAGATACACTCAGTCGGGCAGGGGAATACGCACAATTGGCAATAACAACATTTTGCGAAATCAATGTTGAATGTGGTTACCCAGAGAGCCTTCTTTTTTCCGTTTGATGTTGTTCCGAGATCTTCACCCGGAACTGATTTTACTGTTTCAATCTCAATACAATTTACCGGACAAGCACGAGCACATTGATCACAGCCGATGCAATCATCCATATTAACATATAATCTGTTGCGTTCTCTTTCCGGCAGTTGTGGTTTAATAGATGGATATTGAATAGTAACAGCAGGTATGAAAACGTGTCGAAGCGTAACTTTCATTCCGATTAGAATCGTGAAAACACCTTGCCAGAATTTTAAGAAATAATCTTTCATATTACATCAATGAAATCAAACCGACTAATAAAAGAATTACAAATGAAAATGGAATTAGATATTTCCAACAGAATGCCATTAGCTGATCTACTCTGAAACGTGGAAGTGTCCATCTCAACCACATCTGAACAAAGACTCCGAAAATTCCTTTAAAAGAAAACCAGAAAAACTGTTCAATTGGTACTAACCAGGTTAATCCTAAAGTATTTCCAAGGTATCCAAACGGAGACTGATATCCTCCAAAAAATAAAAATGCTACGATAACAGACACAGCGAACATATTTGTGTATTCAGCCATGAAGAACATCGCGAATTTCATTCCCGAGTATTCAGTGTGATAACCTGCAACAAGTTCAGATTCTGCTTCAGGTATATCGAACGGTGTTCTGTTAACTTCGGCGAGCGTACTTGTAAATATTATAAGGCAAGCCACTATCATAATTGGTATCAATAAAATTTTTTGTAATCCTGATGTTGGTCCGCCTAGTATCAACCAGTTCCAGAAGTACGCAGTCTGCAGTTCACTATAATCATAAAGACTCAATGTATCAGTAAGAATAATAACTGAGAGAATTATAAGAAGTGTAGGTATTTCGTAGCTGATTATCTGAGCAGCTGCACGCATTGCACCAAGTAGTGAATATTTATTGTTTGAAGCCCATCCAGCCATTAATATTCCAGCCACATTTAAACCGGTTATTCCAACAATAAAAATGATTCCAAGACTTAAATGTGATCCAATAAAAAATCCTGAGAAGGGGATTACAGCAAATGCACCGTAACTTCCCATGAAAACCAACAGGGGAGCGAAATTAAAAAATGTTTTGTCATTCTCTTTTGCAATCAGGTCTTCCTTTTGCAAAAGCTTAATTATATCTGCTATCGTTTGCAAAATTCCATGATATCCGGTACGCATTGGACCAAGACGATCCTGCATATGTGCAGAAACTTTTCGTTCCATCAAGACTGCAAAAAGAGCAAATGGCAAAAGAAAGACGAATAGTGGAAGTAAACTAACTATGAACATAGAAAGTATGGAACTACCGGTGACGCTATATAACCATTCGTACATCATCTGTCGATCTCTCCTAAAACGATATCAATACTTCCGAGAATTGCTATAACATCAGCTACAAGAAATCCTTTGCATAATTCAGGCAATACCTGCAACGTAACGAACGAAGGTGCACGTACTTTTACTCTTGCAGGATTTACAGAACCGTCACTTATAATAAAATAACCAAGTTCACCTTTCGGAGTTTCTACACGAGCATAAATTTGTCCTTCAGGTGGCTTTACTCTTTTGGGAATTGCTGATGCAACATCGCCATCAGGTATTTGGTCGAGTGCCTGTTCAATAATTTTCAGACTTTCTTCCATTTCTTTTACACGAACAAAATATCTGTCCCAGCAATCACCCGTTTTTCCCATTTCACCTTTTCCGATGGGAATATCAAAATCAAATTTGTGGTAAACTGAATAAGGATCGTCCTTTCTTAAATCCCATTTCAGACCGCTGCCACGAATATTAGGACCAGAAACTCCATAACTAATTGCTGTCTCAAGAGGCAGTACACCAACTTTCGCGGTTCTTTCAGTAAATATTTTGTTGTAGGAGAGAAGATCATTAAGTTCTTTTACATTTGGTCGGAATTCTTTAATAAATTCTTTTGTAAGCCGGATAAAATCTGGATGGATATCATGAGAAAGTCCACCTATCCACATATAGTTATAAAGAAGTCTTGCACCGCAAGTAATTTCAAAAAGATGGAGGATTTTTTCTCGATCTCTAAAACAAAACAGGAAAGGTGTCATTGCACCGATATCGTTTCCATAAGTTCCAAGTGCAACAAGATGGGAAGCGATTCTCTGCAATTCACCCATAATAACTCTGATATACTCAACGCGTTCAGGGACTTCAATCTTCATCAATCTCTCCATTGCAATAACATATCCAAATTCATTGTACATCGAAGCCAGGTAATCCATCCTGTCTGTGTAGGGAATTACTTGTGGATAAGTCATCGCTTCGCAGTGTTTTTCAAAACATCTGTGAAGGTAACCAATATGTGGAATCATGTCGAGAATTAATTCCCCATCAAGCTCAAGCTCTAACCTTAATACACCGTGTGTGGACGGATGTTGAGGTCCTAAATTCAATACCATTTCTTCAGTTTTAAGTGCCATTAACTTTCTTTGTTAATAAGGAACTTTCATCCCCTGATAAAACTCAGGATTCTTATAATCTTTTCTTAAAGGATAACCAAATTCCCAATCGTAAGGCATTAGTATTCGTCTTAAGTCGGGATGGTTTAGAAAAATAATTCCATACATATCATAGGCTTCTCTTTCATGCCAATCCGCGCCTTTCCATGCTTCAGTAACTGTAACGACTTCAGGTTTTTCTCTGCTGGTAGATACTTTAAGAATAACTTTGTGTCTGTGTGTAATTGATTCCAGATGATAATAAACGCTTAGCGTTCCGCCCTTTATTGTTTCCAATCCTTGTTCATCTTTAACTTTTTCACCATTCGCGTCATCTACTCCGGAAAGGTTCATTAATGAATTAAAAAATAAATCCTTTTCGTCTCTCAGGAATAAACAGATCTTATCTATCTCAAGTGGATTAACTACGATGACCGGTTCAATTAATTTATCTGTTTTTAATTCTAAAATAGAATTGTCGAATTTTTCTTTAAGTAGATTGAATATTTCTTCAGCAGTTTTCATACATTTTTCTTAACAAGACTTTCATTACGAATTTTTTCCTGCAGCTTCATTAAACCTTCTAATAAAGCCTCTGGTCTTGGCGGACAACCAGGGACAAATACATCAACCGGAACTACACGATCAACTCCTTTTAAAACATGATAACCATGTTCCCAGTAAGGTCCTCCACAATTTGAACAACTTCCCATCGAAATAACGTATTTTGGATCAGGCATTTGTTCATATAATCTTTTTACACGTATCGCCATTTTTAATGTTACGGTTCCCGATATAATAATAACATCAGATTGTCTGGGCGAGGCTCGGGGTATTACACCAAATCTGTCAAAGTCGTAATGCGAAGCCGAAGTTGCCATCATTTCGATGGCGCAACAAGCTAATCCAAAGCCGACTTGCCAAAGTGAAGATAGTCTTGCCCAATTAAAAAGGTCTTCAGCCTTAGCAATAACTATATTCCCATCTGTAAATTCCTGATCCAGTAATCCCATATTCAGCTTGCTGTTTTAAGTTCTTCTTTTATGTTTTTTTGTGTTTCAATTTTATTTATGGTCGGTTCTTTGATTGTGGGTCTTGCCCATTCCAGATCCCCCTTTTTCCACTCATACGCCATACCTACACCCAAAAGAACAAGGAATATTGCCCCAATCAAGTATCCAACAATTCCATATTCTTTAAATATAAGTGCCCACGGAAGAAGCAGAACAACTTCAACATCGAAAATTAAAAAGATAAGTGCGACTACATAAAAACGGATATTAAACTTAACCCAGGGAGAGCCCTCAGGATTTTCACCACATTCGTAGGTAGTAAGTTTTTCAAATGTAGGTCGTTTGGGTCGGAGAAGACGTGCAACAAATATTGCGACAACAACAAATAGTGCTGCTGTTAAAATGAAGACGAAGATCTTGCCGAATTCTGTTAACATTATTTTTAATTTTTTATACTGAAAATTAACACTACTATCAAGTAATGTCAAGAATAGTCTTATTAATCGTATCATCTTTCTTTAAATTGTTTCTTAGAATCTATAAAAATTTATTTTATCCGAATAAATACTTTTTGAATATTTGAGTATTTTTGGAGGAACTTAAAAATCTTCTATTAAATACTTCTGACTAATTATTATTCTTAATGGATTTAGTAAAAATTTATCTTATTCAAAGTATAACCACAGCAGCAAATAACCTTCGGCTCAATGCACAGCAGATAGAGGTGGTTGGATTGTTACGAGAAACGGTTGTCAATTCAAGTGATCTTGGTGCTGAACTTCTCTTGATGAAAAAGACGACCGAACTTTCAAAGTTGGCCATAAGGTTGAGTGAAATTCACTCATTCTTAACTCAGGGTAAGGTAGACTTTGTAAAAATTTCGGAACAATTCAGAGAGCATAGTAGATATTTAATAAGAGATTTAAACCAGTTCCTTGAGAATGTCAGTCCAAAAATTTACAAAGATGCATTCAATAAAATTAATAACGGTCATACCACACCAATTGATGTTGAATTAGTTGATCGCAGTAATATTGCCGGCGAAATAATGAACACAAGTATCTCAATAGATAATGAACATTCAAATGCAGTTGGAAGCAAGAATAGTAATGTTATGATTGATTTTGAGAAGAAGATACTAAGTCCAATTAAATCAGTCGATGAGCTTTTAAAGAAAAGACCTTCAGGAAAAGTTTCTGAAAGACAATTAAGAGAATATTTG
>CAZLJI010000160.1:0-5993 GCA_964559565.1 uncultured Ignavibacteriaceae bacterium
ATCGCACTGCATATACAACTGCAAGGACTTCACAGCTTGTTAAAATAGGTGAAGTAGCGGATTCAAAAACAAGCACAAGTGTTCAGCGTGATGATGTTGAAATTGAACTGATGAAGAATGTTCATCTAATCGGTGCAATGTTCGTAGGAGATGTTAACAGGTGTATGGACTTTTTTGATCAGAGTTTTGTACGAGACAGCGGCGGCGGAGATGATGAGGAACCGGTACCGCCAACACCGTAAGGTTAATATTAAATTTGCCTCAATAAAAAAGCCGCTTATTAAGCGGCTTTTTACATAACTATTTTCTATAATTATTCGGTAGCAGCTAAAGCTTCAATTGAGTGTGTTAAAAGATCTCTTGCATACTTGAAGTTGTGACCACCAGCACTCAAATCGTGTTCAACAAAGTAGTAATTGTACATTGCTCCCGAAAGCCAACCAGGAGTAATAACTAATGGATTAGTTGTACTTGCATTAACTGAACCAGAAGCTGTAATCCAGTTACGATCAAGTAGAAGTGTATGCAAACTATCAAGTAATCCGTGAATTTCTGTTTGTGTACCTTCGTAATCCAACTCCATACCAGCACCATGACAACCAGTAGTTTCGCATCCTGCTGTTAGTTCACCTTCTTCAGTCTCTAACCACATAGAATGGCCACCAGCTGGATTTCTTGGTTCCAGCGCCATATGACAAATGACGCATCCCTCATCTTTAATAACTTCGCTGTTAGTATGGAATGAATTAGTATAAGTTTCACCTGCAAATTCAAATCCATTAAAACCAGCTAACATTAATCCCTGAACTCCATAATGCTGATACCAACGACTTGTAGTAATTGTAATTGGATCTGATGAATTTGGATCTGGTTTTGGGTTTATATTACTTAATGGTCTTGGTTTATGGCAAGATGCACAGAGATTACCTTTGCCATAATCAAACGTCTGATCCGGTTCACCGACAACTCCAGCTAACATGAGAACTGGTTCAACAGTTCTAAGTGCGAAATCAGCATTTGAATGAGGTGAATGACAAGCAAAGCACCCAATAGGTGAAGATACCGCTTGATCTATTAAAGGACGTCCAAGCTGTTCCCGAACAAATCCCTCCATGGTATGGCAAGCTACACAGGAAGTGCTGTTTTCGAAATAAGCACCACCAGCTGCATGTTTGGAAGTTGCCCATTGAGTCTTTATTCCCCAAACATTATAGAGAGTATCAATGTCTGGATTATGACAGTCAGCACATTTAATACCTTCTTTAAAGCCTTCCCAGTTAACTACTGATCCTGGACCTGGGTCTCCCGGATCTCCTTTGTCGCCTTTGTCACCTTTTGGTCCTACTGGACCTTCCGGGCCTTCGCAGGCTGCGAACATACCTACCAACAAAACTGCAGCTACAAGCAGTCTTAGTAGATTACTTAGTTTTTTCATTTAGTTACTCCTTGATTAATTATTTATATTAATGAGTAGTGAATTAGTATTTAATATCATTTCCAAAAAGATTTAATAATCCATCAATATGCTTTGAAGGATTAATTATATTACGATTCTGATCAACAACTCCACCATGACAATTAGAACAATTAGTTGCATTAGGATGACTTCCACCCGCAGAGTTTGTTTTTGGTAATGGATTACCTATTCCGCCACCATGACAACTTCCGCATTGTGATGTTGAAGGATCATTCCAAACCGGTCTATTATCTAAATTTCCATTCTTAAAATATCCGTGACAATATGTATTTGAACAAGTTAAATCTGCTGGATTATAAGTTGGATTCGGTATATACATGGGCTGATTAGGATCTATAGGAACACTTGGTGAAGCATCATCATTTGTAATGGTATTAGCTCGCGGATTATTCATAAATATTTCTGCAGGAAGTTCTGAATCAACGTGTCCTGGTGTATAAACTCCACCAGGTACATTATGACATTCAGTACAAGTTAAGTTCCTGCCAATATCTCCACCTTTAAGATGGATTTGATGAGCACCCACACCTCGTTCGGTGGTTGCTGTATTTCCATTTAAGTCCTCTGGTGGCGCATTTGATGTTGAGCTGCCGTGACACGTTGTGCAATTTTCAGGACCGCTAACATAAGTATGACAATCCAAACAAGTGGGAGATAATGAACTGCCATTCGAAGTTTTGAAACTTCCACCATCGTAGTTCTCTCCATGGCAGCTCTTACATTGCCTCATATCCCACTTGTTATTTCGGATATATTTTCCATGAAAATTATCACTTGAGGGATCACTAATCCCATCAACGTGAACATTAATCGTTGGATGACATTCAGTTGTGTTACATCCAACTTTAGCTACGCCTCCTGAAAAATCAGATGCGTGACATTCCTGGCAATCATATATTCCATTAGCTGAACCCGCAATTGTTTTGGGATGATAATTTGGTGATGTTGGATTATACAAACTATCACCGTGTGTATTTACTTTTGGCACTGAAGGAATGTCAGTGTTTAATTCGCTGCAAGCTGCTATGAAAGTTAAGACCAGTAAAAAGGAAAAATATTTTATTAAAATTTTGATCATCCTATTTTCCGATTTTATCATTACATCCCTCCATGGCAATAGTTACAGAAACCAGAAGTTGGTTGAGACATAGGTGATGCACTAGTATGGCAATTATAACAAATAGAACCCTGGTTATCGTGCCAATCCCCTTTTTCACCACTCATATAATTTGCAGAATGTGTTTTTGGATTTGTTCCTTTAATTCCATCACTATCAAGATGACAAACAATACATGTTGCATCTGCACCCTGAACATCATGGCAGGACACACAGCGCTCAATATCTCTTCTTGCTAATCTGGCATGATCACCACCACCAGAACCTACACCAATTGTTTTAAAGTCAGGCGACAGATGAGAGGATGGAATGATACCGCCCATTGCAAAATCTCTGTTCTCTGATTGATGACAACTAGCACAGAATGTTTCAACCTGATGACAGGACTGACATTCCTGAGTTTTACCTTTGGCATCAATACCGTGAGAATATCTGTAACCAAAATCTCCGTGAACTTTTAAAATTACCTGCTGCTTCGCTCCATCAATTGAGTTGCTTGGCATATAAGGAGAATAAAAATCATCAGGCATATTTGTTTCAGTTATACCAGTGGTGGACACGTGACAATCCTGACAAGTAGTATTATCATGACACATCATACAATTGGCATTTAGTTCCCAGGCTTCAAATTTATGTGAACGCGTATAATCAACATTTCTGTGGTTCTGTGGCAAAAGATTATATGTTGTTGTATGACAAGATTCGCATGCATTTGAGGCAATCTTTACTTCATTATGACATGCTGCACAAATCTCCATCGAAGGCTTAACCTCTGCACTTTCAAAACTGTATTCAACTTTATCAAGTCCCTTGTGGCAATCAATACAATTCATTCCCTGGATGTTGTGAATCTTGTGATTGTAAATTACATCAGATTGCGTTTGTATCAATGGTTCGTATTTACCATCAATATGGCAGGTTGCACATTCCTTGTCATCATTGACATCGTGACAGTCTACACAGTTATCGTGATTCGGTAAAAGTCTATCATTTAAAGAGATGCTCTCAGCAACTGCTGAATGACAATCAGCACATTCAACCAGCTCATTGTGCAATGAATGTGAAAACTTAATCAAGTCTTTATTACTCTTTACCGGATCAGATTCCAGATTCAGAAACGCTGCGAACACTAGAAAAGCTGAACCGATAATGAAGATTGTAATGTAAAAATTCTTAATCATAGTATTCAATTAAAAAATTGTATTAAACCAGAAATTAAGCTTGAAGAATAATCTCCAGTCATTATTATAAATCTTGTTATTAAGATATTGACCTTGAATATCAAACGAGAGAGTTCTGAAAGGTCTAAAGTTAGTTCCGGCTAAAACTGATACCAATTCGTTTGATGGATCATTCTCGGAAAGTTTATATCTTGTGTAAGAAAAACCCAGTGATGGTGTTAGAAGTCCATCAAGCTGAGTTAGTGCTGTATATAATGATATTGCATCCATTTCACCGGCATAGCCAAAATTCTTTCTTGCAGTAATAGAACCAAACGGAGATGAAACTCCCAAAGTAACTCGTTGGGATCTTTCATCCTTATAAGTGACGTTTGCAAATTTTCCTATTACAGTGTAGTTATTATCAACTAAATAGTCAACTCCGCCCTCAACTTCCCATGTGTTACCATAATCAAACACCGAAAAGATCGAGTTATAACTAATTTTTGGCTCTCTGTAATTATAATAAGCATTTATCCCAAGATTCTTAATAGCTTCATATCTTCCAGAAATTTCAAATCTTGAGGATGTTTGAAAATTGAGGTCATAGTCGTACCGAATATTAGCACTACCAAACTTCTGCTTGTGATATGAAACTTCGCCAGAAAGGAATTGATACTGATTAGATTGATTTTCAATTAGAACATTAATTGGATTTAATTCAGGATCCAATCTAACAGCAGTATATGACTGAGTTGCAAAATTTTTATTGATGTATTTAGCACTGAAGCGCCAATCCATTAAAGCATATACTGTAAACTCACCGCCCAACAAATAATTATCGCTCCAATTATCAATTAGCTCTAAAGTTTGATATGCAGGAACATTTCCTCCATAATATGCTTGTAATTTGTAGCCAGAATAATTTAATCCAACAGTTGCACCATCAAAAACACCACCTGCAACTGAGTTGTAAAGTGGTTGTCTACCTAATTTTAATGAAGCCACATCAAATATTTTCTGGAAATCAGCATAGATGTTGTAAACTCTAAATCTGGGATCGCTTTTTAATTTACTGGCAACATCATATTCAAGATTTAGGTTAGATCGAAGCCACATATTTTCTTTACCAAAATTGAAGGAGAGCATTTGGTAGGTTCTTGCTTGAGTTTTTGAAGAACCTGAGGTATCAAACCGTTCAAAAGTATAAACGGAACTTGAGAACCTGCCATTAAGACTTTGTGGGAGTATTGTAAGTAGCATCCCACTTGCTAAAAAAAACAGTAGAATTTTTTTCATAAAGTTTTGAACTATTTATGCAATTACTTTATTCCTGTGGAACCGGGTGTTTTATTTTTGCCCAGGATTCTTCAAAATTAAATCCAACATAAGTCGGGCTTTCGGCATTATGACATCCAATACAGAAATCTTCTATCTTTTCATAAACTTTCAAGCCATTTTTCACGGCTTCTTCCCGGTTTTCCATTACTTTCTTGCTCTTGTAATCTGCACCTGCTCCATGGCAAGTTTCGCACTGAACACCTTCCTCAACCTTAAACTTTTCTCCGATCAATTTAGCGTCAACATTATAACCAGATGCATGACATTTCAAACATTCTGGTGTTTCAACTGCTTTTGTTTTAAATCCTTTTTCGGCAGCTATCTGGTCTGCTTTCTCAGATTGTAAAACTGTGTAAGCTTGTGAGTGTTTACTTCCCTGCCAAATCGATAACTGATTGCCTTGTTTTTCTGTTTTATGGCACATACTACATGCACTTGCGCCAATAAATCCGTGTTCTGATTGAGCAGAGATTAAAAAGATAGGTAAACTGATGAGAGTAATAAGGATTCTGATGAACATGATCCCTCCATAAAAATTATTTATTTTACAGTTACTATTTACACAATGTCTAAAAAAAAACAAAGGAGAGCACAACAACAATTTACCAAATGGCTCTCCTTTGTACTAAGGAGGCTATGCGTTGACAAAAACAACAATCACACCAACAATCTTCGTCACTTGCTCAAATAATTTGCGTGATTTTGCCATAATTTATATGTTGATTTCCAACTATTGAGAAAAGACAAATATTTCTTCTCATTCATTAGAAAATGAATCATAATCAAACTATCTACGACATAAATTTCTTCTGAAAATTTTTAACTAGTCAGTAGAATCTTATTCTCCTTAAGGATTCAACAAATTTATTTAGAGCTTTAAATGTTAAAATTAAATTTC
>CAZLJI010000161.1:0-5991 GCA_964559565.1 uncultured Ignavibacteriaceae bacterium
ATTATCCGGATCAGAATAAACAATGTCCTGTGCAATAGTTTCGTAAACTTTATAGATACTCTCTGATCCGCTAAGGTAGTCACGAATTGCATCCGATAGAGCAAAGTCAGTAACTGCTGGGAGGTTTGAATCAAAATCAATTCTGCGAATTGGTGAGTTGGTCTGATAACCGGAAATAACTGAAGGAATTCCCTGCCAGATTTCTCCGACAATATTGAAGTTAGGATATTCTGATAAAATTGCTTCAGCCCATTCAGATAAATATCTTTGATCATTATAAGGATAAGTATCTTCTCTGATTCCATCAATGCCAGCATACTCAATCCACCACAGTGTATTCTGTATTAAATAATTCTTTAAAAAAGGATTTCGCTGATTTAAATCAGGCATATAATCGGTGAACCATCCTTGCTGATTCATTTTTACAATTGTTGTATCACCATAAATATCCAAGAAAGCCATCTTATCGTGAGAAGCTCTAATAAAATTTTCAACTGTACCGTTGAACCAATCATTTGAAGGAAGATTTTTTACCCAGTAATGATTGATGCCAATATGATTACTTACATGATCAAGAATTATTTTTAAGCCTCGTTTATGTGCTTCATCATTTAATTTTTTGTAGAGTTCGTTACTTCCGAATCGAGGATCAATTTTGTAAAGATCAGTTGCTGCATATCCGTGATAGCTCATCCACATATTATTTTCGAGCATCGGTGTTATCCATATCGCAGTTATTCCAAGCTCTTTCAGATAATTAAGCTTTGAAATTATGCCTTCGATATCTCCACCTTTGCGCCCATCTAAATCAGCAGAAGTAAACTCATCGAGAGAATCTCCTATCGAATTATTTTCAGGATTGCCGTCACAGAAACGGTCGGCAAAAATCAGATAAACAACATCTTCATTAGAGAATCCCTGATGATCATTTATTGATATTTCTCTTTTGAGTATTGGATATAGAATTTCCTTTTCTAGATCATCTTTATAGAATTTCAATTTGAAGTTACCTGATTCAAGGTTTTCGGAAATGACCAGATCAACAAACAAATAATTAGAATTCGCGGGATTTTGAACATTAAGTATCTTCAATACATCATCTGAAGAACTTACTCGAACATCTTCAAGGTTTTCACCGTAAACCATAAGCTGAACGGTGTCCCATTTCATACCTACCCACCAATTTGGTGGTTCGATTTTATCAATAATAAAATTCTGAGAAAAGCCGGGCAGGCAGAATAAAATTCCTAAGATTAAGGACTTGAGATAATTGAAATTCAAGGAGTTATATAGCATTTGATTATTAATATCGGAGGTTAAAATACCCAAAGGCCTGTAATTTTGAAAGACGTTTTTACCTGTTTTACCTTACTTCTCTAAACTAATTGAACTACAAAATAATTTTGCCTTATTTGTGAGGCATAATTGTTGAAACCATATTTCTTTAACCAGAATTATTTTTTAAGGGAGAATATATGATGCAATTTATACGAACCCTTCCGATACTTTTTGTTTTGGGGATCATAATTTTAATCGTTTCTTGCGAAGACGATAAAAGCAATAATCCGCAGGATCAGCCGCCGACTATACCTCCACAATCGAGTATGATAATCAACTTCGATGAATTCCCGGACACAACTTTAGACGATCCCGGTATCTCAAAAAGGAATTGGGGTTGGGCTGCATATAATGTTTCGGTCTGGAATTCTGTATTGACATTAACGCTTGCAGTTCCTGTTGCAGCTTTCGTTGAAGCTTTCAATCATCAACCTGTTCAACAGTCTGATGGTAGCTGGCTATGGCAGTTCAGTGTTTCTATTCAGGAAGAGTTATTTACTGCTAAACTTTACGGTAAAACTGTCACCGAAGGTGTTGAATGGAAAATGCTTCTCACAAAGCAAGGAGCCTACACTGATTTTGAGTGGTTCACCGGATTTTCAAATCTTCAAGCAACTGAAGGAACCTGGACTTTAAATAAAGATCCAAATCAAGTTTCACAGTTTCTATATATTGAATGGAAGCGAAACACTGCTGAAGGTACAGCTGATGTAAAGTATACAAGCATTGCTTCCGGAAGTTTGCAGAATGGAAGCTACATACATTATGGGAAGACAAATGAAATTCCTCATAACCGATTCTACCAGATTTATGGTGCTGAAGAAAATCGGTTGATAGATATCTATTGGAATTACGAGCAGCGTTTTGGAAGAGTGAAAGATGCAATTTATTTTGAAGATACCAACTGGCACTGCTGGGATGAAAGGCTTGACGATATTAATTGTCCTGAATGACATGACTTTAATGCGGTTACAAGAAGAAGGCAGTCAGGGTGGCTGCCTTTTTTATTTTTATTTGAGTATTGGTCAATTTAAGTTTCAGCTGTAGATTTTGAAAATTTAAGAAAGGGCGAACAAATGAAACATAAAAAGTATCATTTGATTTTTTTCTTCTTACTTCTGTTTTTTATTCTCACTTTAACTAACACTACCTCAGCACAAACTTCTTATCTTGATTCACTTGATGGAAAGTTTGCACTGCAGTTTCAAATTAGTGAAAATTTTACACTGACAAATTTTCAAGGTGCAATGTTTTCAGGGAAATATCAATTAGGAAAACGGTCTGCACTACGTCTGGGTATATCCTTATCCTTTGATGATTCTAGCGTTGATAAAGAGGCAATTGTTGGAGATACATTAACCTATTATGAGAATAGTGAAACAAATTCTGTTGGATTATCGATTACAACGCAATATTTAAATTATTTAGCTGTAACAGATGCAATAGGGTTTTACATTGGGACCGGACCCTCTTTTGGTTTTGGGAATTCAGAAGGTGAATTCGAGTTAGAAACTTCAGATAGTACTGTTCAAAAAGGCACTGGATCAGCTGACAATTTCACAATTGGACTAGATGTGATTGCTGGAGTTGAGTGGTCATTCCATAAAGACATGACACTTTCTGCAGAATATGGAATGAAATTCTATTATATTCATCAATCTTCTAACTCTGAGAGTACTCTAAGAAAAGAAGAACGAACACTCGAATCATTTAGACTTACATACAATTATATAAACTTTGGGCTCTCAGTGTATTTCTAAATGAAAAGCAAGGAAGACAGCGCACACATTTTAGCTGCTCCACCTTTCTTCTTTATTATTCCTCTGCTGATAGGAGCGGTGATAGAATATTTTGTTCCGACCTCTTTGCTTCCAAAATTTCCATCAATAAATATCGGTCTGCTATTTTCCTGGGCATCATTACCTTTTATAATACTTTCATTAAGATCTTTCTACAAAGTAAAAACAGCCTTTGATGCAAGAAGAACAACTACCACTCTTGTCACTACCAGTATTTATAAAATTAGTCGAAACCCCGCATATCTTTCACTTGTACTCTTCTATATTGGACTATCATTTATAATCAACTCAATCTGGATACTGATTCTTATTCTTCCTGCAATTTATTCTGTACAGAAATTTTGTATTCAGAGAGAAGAAAAATATCTCGAATCAAAATTCGGCCGTGTGTATCTCGACTACAAAAAGCAAGTCAGACGCTGGTTATAATTTTTTTTCTTTCTGTTGCATTTAACATCAATTAAGGGGATTTTTGCCTTTGATTTTTCAATATGCAAAAAGAAGACAAAGAAAAAAATATAACCGTAAACCGTAAAGCAAGACATGAGTATGCAATCTTACAAACTTACGAAGCTGGAATTGTTCTTGTTGGCACAGAAGTAAAAGCACTCAGACAGGGCAAAGCAAATCTCGTTGATGGCTATGGAAAAATTGAAAAAGGCGAAGTCTGGCTTGTAAGTGTTCACATTAGCGAATACACACAGGGCAACATTAATAATCATGATCCGGTCAGAGATAGAAAGCTGTTACTGAAAAGCAGTGAAATCAGAAAGCTTATTGGCAAAACCAAGGAAAAAGGATTAACTTTGATTCCGTTAAGATTGTATTTTAAAAATGGAAAAGTAAAAGTTGAATTAGCCCTTGCCAAGGGTAAAAAAGTGTACGATAAGCGTCACGATATAGCCAAAAAAGATTTCCAGAGAGAACAAGAAAGAAGAATTAAATACTAACTAGAGAATGTCATTGCGAGTTCCGAGCTGTCTACCAACAAGTAGGTTTATCGGAACGAAGCAAACTGCAATTAAGATTGCTTCGTCGTTTCACTCCCCGCAATGACAGTTAAACAAAGATAAATGACAAAACAAAAATTTCCCCCAATTACCGAGCAGATGGACCTCATTAAACGAGGTGTCAGTGAAATTATTCCTGAAGAGGAATTAGTAAAAAAATTAGAACGCTCTGCAAATGAAGGAAAGCCTCTTAACATAAAACTTGGCTGTGATCCTTCTAGACCAGATCTTCACATCGGACATTCAGTTGTTTTAAGAAAGTTAGCACAGTTTCAATCACTCGGACATCAGGCAATACTTATTGTTGGTGATTTTACAGGAATGATTGGTGATCCATCCGGAAGAAATGCAACTCGTCCTTCACTTACCTTAAAAGAAACAAGAGAACATGGAGAAACTTATTTTCAGCAAGCATCAAAGATTCTGGATGCGAATCGAACTAAAATAGTTTACAACTCCGATTGGCTCGGCAAGATGAGTTTTGAAGATGTAATAAAACTTGCTTCAAAATATACTGTTGCACGAATGCTCGAACGTGATGATTTTACCAAACGCTACAAAACTGGTGAACCAATAAGTATTCACGAACTCCTCTACCCACTTGCACAGGCAATGGATTCTGTTGCAATAAAAAGTGATGTTGAACTCGGAGGAACTGATCAGAAATTTAATTTACTTGTTGGTAGAGATATTCAAAGAGAAAACGGACAGGAACCGCAAGTTATTTTAACTATGCCTTTACTTGTTGGAACTGATGGCGTTGAAAAGATGAGTAAGTCCTATGACAACTATATTGGCATATCAGAATCTCCGAAGGAAATATTTGGAAAAACGCTTTCGATACCTGATAATTTAATCTACACTTACTATGAACTTGCTTCAGATATTTCCGCATCAGAATTAAAAGGGATAAAGCATCAGCTGGATGATTCAAAAGTAAATCCACGGGATATAAAAAGAAAACTAGCACGAAATCTTGTAAGAATGTATCACAGCGAAGAAGCTGCAATCCAAGCACAAGAAGAGTTCGACAGAATTTTTATAAAAAAGGAAGTGCCGGATGAAGTTGAGGAATTTAAAATCGATGACAATAACTCAGAGTTTAATATATTAGACCTGATTCTAAAAGTTAATTTTGCACCATCAAAAGGTGAAGCCAGAAGACTGGTTACACAAGGTGGAGTTTCAATAGATGGAAACAAGATTACAGATTTTAATTATACAACAAAGCTAAACGATGGGATGGTTCTGAAAGTTGGAAAAAGAAAATTCATAAAATTCACTAATTAAATTCAGGAGGGAACTAAATTGTACAGACCTACCAAAATCTTTTTCACCAAGGGTGTCGGAAGAAGTAAAGAATATTTGACTTCATTTGAATTATCATTGCGATCTGCCCGGATTGAAATGTGTAATCTCGTTTCTGTCAGCAGCATATTTCCGGTAAACTGCCGAAGAGTTACAATAGAAGAAGGTTTAAAAGAGATTGAACCAGGACAGATTGTTCATGCAGTAATTGCAAGAAATTCGACTAACGAACCAAACAGGTTAGTTGCTGCTTCTCTTGGTGTTGCATTACCAACCGATAAAAATGCTTATGGTTATTTATCCGAGCATCATCCTTATGGCCAGACTGAAAAGATTGCCGGTGAGTATGCAGAAGATCTTGCAGCAACGATGCTTGCAACAACTCTCGGAATAGAATTTAATTCTGACATTGACTGGAATGAACGTGAAGATATTTATAAAATGTCCGGCAAGATTGTTAAGACGTTCAACATAACTCAATCTGCTGAAGGTGATAAGAACGGTTTGTGGACAACCGTGATAGCTGCAGCAATACT
>CAZLJI010000162.1:0-5986 GCA_964559565.1 uncultured Ignavibacteriaceae bacterium
TAAGTGACCAGTTTGTTGGCATAATTTTATTACCTGCACGTGTTGTAGAACCAATATTACTAAACAAATCTAATAATGGATTACCTCCAGTAGCACTTCTCGATTTGACACCTTTAGATTCTAACGTTTCTGGATTTGGTATTTGATCATTGCTGGTTAATAAAATATATGTGTCCGGACCAAAAGGTTTACTAATTTTAAATAATTTTTTATTGCCAAGTATGATCTCAGATGGAAGTTGATCAATCACTTCAGGTTCTCTATTTTCAACATTCCCACTGTTGGGATAAAACAGCGATATTTCACCGTAACTGTCAATGCCAAGAACATATATCCAGCGTTTGCTCTTATCCCAATTTTTTAATAATAATGAATCAAGCACAAGGGCTAATCCATAAATTTCACCCTCCTGAACTTTTCCTTCTTTAACCAATTTCCCTGTATTTGAATTTCTGAGTACAAGATGATAAGGGAAACCTCCTCCATCTTCCGGCACTTCAAGTGTCAGCCAGGCATTAATTTTCGCAAGCTTGAATGCAGTATTGTAAATATTATCTAAGCTTTCTTTAAGATTTGCATCGGAAACTTCGATCCAATCAGAATTAACCGGCAGCGATGAAGTTGTCTGATCATTAGTAATTTCTGGTAAATAAAAAGCATATTCTAAATTATCATTTACCTGTCTGCCACTCATAAAATATTTTGCTTCTTTTTGTCCTGTTAACTTTATTACTCCATCTGTCGTGGAAAATTTTGATTTTATTTCATTTGCCATTTCGACTGATGGTGGAAGATTTACAAACAGTGTATTGTCATTTCCCTGAAGTAAATTCTTTATTGCAGTAGCATTTGGTTTCTTTCCCAAATCCTCAATTTTTCCAGTAACCAGGTTTTTCAGTCTCCATCCAAAATTCGAATAGTATAATTCATAATTATTATTTGGATTGATTAGTTCATCACTAAACGTAATATTTTTTTCTAGCTTGAGTTGAGAAAATTCTTTTGCAATTTCTCTTAGTTCTTCAAAATCATAGTCTGTCTCAGGGATATAAATATTCAATGTCATATTATCAGGGACTGCCCATTTTGTGACTTCAAATAAATCACCTGGTTTTATTTGACTTTCATTACCTTTTATAATAGTAACGACACATTTATTTAATCCACGTTCCTCAGCAACCTTTACTAAAATTTCAGGGTCATCCTGTGAATTACGGATTTTTCCAAGTTCGGTTCCTTCGCGTAAACCGACAGCAACGCCTCCTTGCAGTAATATTTCATTTTCCTTTTTATTCAGGACAGCAACAACAGTTTTGCTTTTCAATTTATCTTCATCAATTCCAAAAAGACTTTGTTTTTTTCTTTCCTCAGGTCCGGTAAGAACAGGGAATTGATCTCGGCCTGTTGATTCAACTATTGCTTTTATTCTGGAAAAAATTGATAAGGTAGATTCATTTACCGAAGAAGTTCTTAATGCCTTCAAGAAAGCATCTGTAAATGCACCGTGTGGGTGCCCATTTTCGTCCTTTGTTTCTTTTGCTGTTTGATAATCCTGTGCAGCAGAAATTACTAATGCGCCTCCCGGCCTCTCTTCCGGTTTAATAAAATCACCGGGATCAGAAATATCGATCTCAATTGGTTCAAGCTTTCTCTCTTTGTAATCATCATCTTTACCCCGGGCGATAGAACCACTATGGCAGCTATCGAATATTAAAGTAAGGATGACACCTTTATCAATCAGTTGATTGAACAGAAGGGCCAACTCTTTATCTCTTATATCACGAATATCATCTTTAGTACTTAGATATGAGTCGGATGGTACTATAGTTTCATCTTTCTTATCTTTTTCAGGTGATTGTGAATTCAGAATTTGAGATCCGTGTCCGGCATAATAAAAGAAAACATTATCACCTTTTTTCGCAGGTTCAATTAAGTGTTCTTTGATTGTTGAAATTATATTTTCCTTAGTACCGGTATTGTCGCTAGCTCTGAGACTGTCCAGCAACAAAAAAATATTTTCCTCCTGAAAACCGAATTTTGAAACCAGTAATTCTTTAATAGCTAACGCATCGTTTACCGCCCCATCAAGATTGCTCCATTTATTTCTCAATGCTTTTTTACCGACTGTTTCGGCAGGTTCATATTTATCTATCCCAATGATTAGTGCTCTTTTTGTCTGTGAAAAAACTTCAGGGGAGGATACAAAAACTATAAAGATGCAGAAGGCAGTAAAAAATTTATTTAATGCTGGTATCGAAATCATTTTACAATTTCCTATGCTAAAAATTAGTTAGATGATATTTTCAGGTTGATCACATTAATTAATAAAAGCACAACCGGATTGGTTGTGCTTTTGAATAGAGAGACTAAATTTTAGAGATATAAATTGTAATCAAAATAATAATCACAGTTTCCTGCTGATGACCATTCATAAGTGCCTCCTGAAGTAATGCAGTAAATAGTAGTATAGCCTGCATAAGCATCTACTGCGTACACTCCCCATGGAGCAACCGTACCCATATAGTAACCATTAACATATACTTCAACATAGTATCCCGTATAATTATTGAAATCGATCATGCACAAAGAGCCTCTTTCTTTTTCTGGTTCGGGCACTGGATTCTCATCTGAGGTTGGTGCCTGTGATTTTATGTTTGGGTTTTCCCCCCGGCTTTTCTCAACAGATGTTGCATTAAGATCAACTGGTTTTTTATCTTGAGCAAAAGTGTTTGTTGAAAGAGTTGACCCGAAGAAGAAAATGATACCGAGTATCAGAACACTTAGATTCAGCGTTCGCATAATTAACCTCCTATTTGGAATGTTTTGATAATTTTTTCAGTTGACCAAACTTGGTTCAACTACAGAATTAGTTAATATGTAATAGAGACTTCTCTAAAATAGAGTTTATTTATTTAAAAAGTCAATTCTTTGCTCCATTGGATTTATTTCTTAGAGTTAAGAGTTGGTATCGTTCTTAATTAGGATGAAACAAAAATTTTTAAGAAATCTGGTTAGATGTGAAATTTATAAAGTGAGGCTCTAAGAAATGCAGTCACAGCATTAACTGTGACTGCAATTAAAGTGAAGATATGAAATTAAGCTACCGTTATTTCTTTTGTTAAATAAACATCCTGGATAAGATTAAGCAGCTTTACACCATCTGCCATTGGACGCTGGAATGCTTTTCTTCCTGAGATCAATCCCATTCCACCGGCACGTTTATTAATAATTGCAGTTTTAGCAGCTTCAGCAAAATCATTTTCACCGGAAGCACCACCGCTGTTTATCAATCCTGCTCTTCCCATATAATTATTTATTACCTGGTAGCGTGTTAAATCAATCGGATGATCAGTGGATAAATCTGAATAAACTTTTTTGTGAGTCTTTCCGAATTTTATTGCATTGTAGCCACCGTTGTTTTCAGGAAGTTTCTGTTTGATAATATCAGCCTGGATTGTTACACCAAGATGATTTGCCTGTCCGGTTAAATCTGCAGATACGTGATAATCTTTATCCTTTTTAAATTCCGGATTTCTGAGATAACACCATAGAACAGTTGCCAATCCCATTTCGTGTGCGTACTGGAATGCTTCACTTACTTCAATTATTTGTCGTGCACTTTCATCAGAACCGAAGTAAATTGTTGCTCCGACTGCCGCAGCACCCATATCAAAAGCCTGTTCAACTCCTGCAAACATTATCTGGTCAAACTTGTTTGGGTAAGTCAACAGCTCATTGTGATTGAGTTTTAGTATGAATGGAATTTTGTGAGCATATTTTCTCGAAACCATTCCGAGTACGCCAAGTGTGGAAGCACAAGCATTGCATCCGCCTTCAACGGCGAGCTTAACAATATTTTCAGGATCGAAGTAAATTGGATTTGGGGCAAATGATGCACCCGCAGAATGTTCAATTCCCTGGTCAACTGGAAGAATAGAAACATAACCTGTTCCTGATAATCTTCCTGTGTGAAGAATCCAGTTTAAGTTTTTCAATACGTTTGGACTTCTGTCCGATTGTAAAAACACACGGTCAACAAAATCAGGACCGGGAAGGTTTAGCTGCTCTTTTGGAAATTTAGCTTTGTAGCTTAAGAGTTCATCAGCTTCTTTGCCTAACAAATCTTGAATCTTTTTTAACATAATAACTCCCTTTAAATTTTTAAGTTTGGATTATTTACAATGAAAAGCTGACCAAAAATAAGCTTATGGTCGATGGATTTCAATCAGGGGAGTATAATTTATCTATACACAAAATGCGGCAGAAAGTTGCCCTAATTACTTGAAGTAGTTTTAATCTATAATTTCAATTAGTGCACTTGTAATCATTTGCTCATCCTCATCTAGCAAATACACTCGGTAAAATCCTTGATGCTCGAATTCCATCCCATTTTCTTTATTCATAACAAAGGTGAGGAAATTCTTATCTTGTTCCGTATCAAAAAACGACTTTTTGTAATACTCAAACTGGTTTTTTCGTGCATTATATTTATCATATCGAATGATAAGACGTATCAAGTTGAGTGGATTATCAGACCTAACCAAAATGGTGGCGGAACCTTTTGTGAACCTGTCACCTATACCTACTTCACCTTCATAGTCATCATATCTTTCACAGAAATACAATATCGGTTCTGACTGAGCACTCAAATATGATTGAATCAGAGTAAATAAAATGCAAATTATTAACAAATTAAGATTGTTCATTTCCTGTCCAACAATAAATATTTTTATTAACAATTAAACTTTAGTTATTTATCAAATAAAATCAAGAGTATTAACAAATAATTCTATTCAGACCAAGTGCTTTTTGTTACATATATTTGAATTAATAATTTTGCCGGTTAGTAAATTTTTATGAATGATAATCCAAGTAACATTTGTAATTGGTGCAACCAACCATCTCTTATTATTTGGGTGCATGGTCAAGGTCAGTGTTCAGTTTGCGGAATAAATGTTGACGAATGCTGCAGAGGTGAAGAAGCCCATCAACCAACCCCTTCCCGACTTGTTCGGCGAAGTTCTAACGAAGACAGAGGGGAAGGGGAGAAAAACAAAAATGAGAATGATTAAACACGTTTGTTTCGATCTTGATGGTACTCTCGTTGATTCGAGTGAAACTATTCTTGAAAGCACAAAAGCAGCATTAGATCAATTAAATATGAGTTATAAAATAGATAAAGATATTTTCACTAATATGATTGGTATGCACTTCGTTGACATCTTTGAAAAATTGAAAATTGATGTGAATGATTTTGAACAGTTCATTTCAATCTACAAAACTTTCTATTTTGAATTTATGGAATCGTCATTTCTTTATCCGGGAGTCGAGGATACACTAAAATATTTGAATGAAAATAACATTAAAATTTCACTTCTCACTACTAAAGTTCAGGAACAGGCAGAGAAAATCATTGATCATTTTAATCTCCGTTCATCTTTTCATTATCTGATGGGAAGACGAGATGGTTTAGCTCACAAACCCTCACCTGAACCGCTCATCTATATTTGCAATGAATTAAAGATTAACCCCTCTGAAACTTTAATGGTTGGTGATACTGAACTTGATATTCAATGTGGGCAAAGTGCCGGTTCAAAAACCTGCGGGGTTCTATTCGGTTACAGGACGAAAAGTCAGCTTGAAAAGGAAAAGCCGGACCTTATAATTTCAAGATTGGACGAACTAAAACACTTACTGGATTAAGAGTATGAGCAAGAGTAAGAGTAAGAAAAGATCTTACTCTTACTCTTTTTCTTAATCTTACTTTAGTATTACCATCTTTCTTGTCTGTGTAAATGAACCAGCCTTCAAAGTATAAATATACACTCCCGAACCGATTGAGTTCATCAACTCCTCCGTCGTAAATTTAACAGAGTGGTTACCGGCTTCTTTATATTCGTTAACAAGAACTGCTACTTCAGAGCCCAGAATATTGGAAACCGTTAATTCTACATTTCCATAAAACGGGATTGAATAATTTATAACT
>CAZLJI010000163.1:0-5964 GCA_964559565.1 uncultured Ignavibacteriaceae bacterium
CAGGTTAAGGTATCAAATCTGACCCCAGAGACACGATCTCCATGTTGGATGGGGGATGGGGAGGGTCGTGGGGTGATCGTCGATCTGAACCAACCAGAAAGAAATGTGGCATAGATTTATTTGACTTAGGATTCTTGGGGATGTAACTTTGGCAAATCAGTTGTGAAACAAAGAGCGGTGCTGTTCACTCCTGATTTTTTGACACAGGAAATCATAAAAACTATCGAATACTATGAAAAGATTAGCCTTCATCATTATTCAAATTGTTCTGGTTCAGGCATCCTATGGTCAAGTACTCTTGACAGGTAATCCTGAAGAAGTTGGGCTCTCTCAAGAGCGTCTTGATCGAATAGATCCATTTATGCAGCGCTATATTGATGAGAATAAATTACCAGGTATGATCACTATGGTTGCCCGTCAAGGCAAAATCGTCCATTTTGAAAAGTATGGTATGATGGACATTGGCAAACCCATGGAACTAAATACAATTTTCCGAATTGCATCAATGACCAAGCCGATTACCAGTGTGGCTGTAATGATACTTTATGAGGAAGGTTATTTCCAATTAGATGATCCCATATCCAAATTCATTCCTGAGTTCAATGGTCTAAAGGTTTTTTCGTCAAAAGATTCAAACGGGATTCATGTAGTGGATCAAATAAGGCCGATGACTATTCTGGATCTACTTACTCACACCTCTGGATTAACATATGGTCTGGGTTTTGGAAATACTCCTGTAGATTCTATGTACACGGCAGCCAAATTTAATTCAGGATCATTAAAAGATATGATTCAAAAACTGGCGAAAATCCCTCTCTTATACCAACCTGGTACTAAATGTCATTATAGCTATTCAGTGGATGTGTTAGGTTATCTGGTAGAGGTTGTTTCTGGGAAACCTCTTGATGTTTTCATGAGAGAAAGAATATTTATGCCCTTAAAAATGAAAGACACTGATTTTTATGTTCCCAAAGAGAAGATAAATCGATGTGCAGCTATATTCGGAAAATCAGATAGTAAGGGTATTAAGGTAATTAGTAAACCTGATACAAATAGAATTTCGCAACCCCCAAAATTTCTTTCAGGAGGAGGAGGACTTTTTTCCACAGCGACGGATTATATGAATTTCGCGCAGATGCTGATGAATAAGGGGGAATTAAATGGAGTGCGGCTTTTGGGATCTAAAACAGTTGATTTAATGACTAAAAATCATATTGCAGACGATCTATTGCCCATAGGTGAAGAGTTTCTTCCTGGTTTGGGATTTGGTTTGGGATTTTTTGTTCTGGTTGACCAATCAAAAATTCTGGGTTCTACAGGTGAATTTGGGTGGTCGGGTATATACAATACCTTTTTCTGGATTGATCCATCGGAACAATTAATTTGTATTTTAATGACTCAATTTTCCCCTTATCTTGCTTATCCTATTCATAGAGAGTTTAGGGTACTGGTTAACCAAGCTATTGTAGATTAATTAATTATTCAATGCCTTAACCCCCCAAATGCTGGACATAATCCTCAAACCATCCCCAACCTCCCCCTTTTTCAGGTCATGTTAAGGTATCAAATCTGACCCCAGAGAGACGATCTCCATGTTGGATGGTGTATGGAGAGGGTCGTGTGAGGATCGAAGGTCTGGGCAATCCAGAAATGTTAAATTCTCAATCTATCCCAGAAGGTTGAATACCAAGAATGTAAAAGCCAGCCAAGTTGACCACCTTCGGCCGCTTATATGTTAAAAAGTATAATTTACATGTTACCAGTCATTTAGCAAAGGAAATAGATGGTCAATATTTTTCGGATTGAAGTGGTCAAGGTTATCGGCTCATGCACCCTGGGAGACGATCTCCATGTTGGGTATGATCTGGTGAGGGTCTGGGGAGGATCGAAGGTCTGGGCCATCCAAAATGAAAAAAGTCGTCATCCTGCCCTCTGATTTGTATATTACTATATAACAATATGATAATATCATTGTTTAATTTATTAGAATTGTGCTAAATTCCCTTGAATATTTAGAAACCATGAGATTTGATTTTTGAAACTCCAAGCTTGTGAATAATTATAAATTATACGCATTACGAACAATTAAATTAAGTAATTATGAGGACAATGTGTTTTGTCTTTGTCATAATAGGGTTTTCGTTCTTTAATGGCGATATCTGCGCCCAATCTGTTAAGGATATTAATGGAAACATATATAAAACAATCACTATTGGCGGTCAAACCTGGTTTGCTGAAAATCTACGTGTTCTAAGATATTCCAATGGTGATCAAATAATATATTTTGAGGATAATCCTGACACCTATCCAAGGGAAGGTCAGTATGTAATGTTTAACAGTGAAGGAAAGCCTGTGGCATATAATTGGTATGCAGTTACTGATGAGCGCGGTTTGTGTCCGACTGGTTGGCACGTTCCTTCAAAATCTGATTGGCAAGAATTAATTAAGTTTCTAGGCGAAAATGTTACGCTGAAGCTTAAATCAAAAACAGGGTGGGGTTCCCAGACTGAATCTTATGGAGGATATTATGCAACCCATATTTGTCCAACTTGTTTTACGTGGACAGACTATAAAAAGCAAACAATTGTGTGTCCTACCTGCAATGATAGAAGATACGTAGTAACAGACGAATGGATTCCAGAGAGAAAAGAGGTTGTCAATTATAATGGAAATAATTCAACTGGATTCACAGCAATGCCCTTCAGTGGAATGAGAACTCGTATAGCTACATCCAAATATGAGCCATATTTCACTAATTATGCAGGATATTGGTCGTCAACTATTTATGAAAGCTCTGGTACAAGAAATTCCTATGGGTACACTGAAGCGTACGGGTTTTTCTCAGGTGGTACGAGTGGATTAACTCCAGAACGTATTGACTCTTTTATTGGCGTTCGCTGTATAAAAGACTAATCAGTTATTTTACCTCAAGACTTCAAATTGTCCTTCGTGTAAATCTCTGAATGTTGTTCGGATATTGTATGGTATGCCCACCCATGAGGCTTTCCTTAACTCAAAGTGAAAAAGCCAGATGGGTTGACCACCTTCGGCCGATCAAATGTCAAAATCATAATTTACATATTGACAGTCATTTGAGGCAGAAAACAGGTGGTCAATTATTTTCGGCGTGGAGTAGGCAAGGTAATCGGCTTATGCAACCTGTTTACAACTCATTTGGAAACACACACAACTTATATACAATCACTTATAAAATCAACTATCGAATATTATTCGAATAACATATTTTTAGTGGTAACTACTGTTAAATGAATATTAGTGAGAAAATTTATATTTGCAGAATTGTGGTTATCAAATTTAAAATTTCAACTATGAGAAATATATTCTTTTTATTGTTAAGTCTTATATTATTAACAAGTTGTAACTCCTCATCTGGAGGCGGGAATAGTCTAAAGGGGAAGGTTGTGTGTATATTAACCGAATATCAGGGAGGAGGTTATTCTTCAACAAGAATTACAGAATATAATAATAAAACAATAAAACGAATACTAAGTGTTTATTCTTTGAATGGTAATTTGATTTCTTTTAGCGAGTTCATCTATAATTATTCTGGAGAAAAATTAATTTCAATTGAAGCTAACAGTGAATCTGGGAGAGAGATGATTCCCCCAGATAAATTTAATGACCATGAAAGTGGATTGGACCTAGCACTAGGGAATGAATATTTCATTTCAGACTCCGATAATAAAATATTTTACAAGTACGATGAAAAAGGGAACTGGATAGAAAGAAGAGTTACGAAAGAGTTTTCTTCAGGGGAGAGTACATTAATTCAGAGTAGGAAAATTTATTATGAAGGTGAGGATTATTCAAACCTAATATCGGAATTTATATCCTCAATACAATCTTTAAATACAAATTATCATTAGTGTCCACTTAAAAATGAATATTAACCAAATTTAACAGACTATGTCATTTTGTGAAAATTGTGGTCATGAAGTATCAGCTGCAACAAAATTTTGTTCCAACTGTGGAAAAGAAATAATCTCTATAAGAAAAAAAGACCAGCAAGAAAGTATAAAAGCCAGTGATTATCCAATAGGATCAGATGAGATCAATGTAGAAAAGATTTGGTGGGTAAGAATATTGAAGCGCTTATACAGAGAAACAGCCATATTCGTTTTATCAGTGTTTGCGGGTATTCCTTTAAGCTATTTATTTCAACCGTCAATAATTCGAGATAATTATACCATCCACTATTACATTGCTGAATGGTTCAGAGCTTTTAAAGATGACAGTATCCCATTTGAGGAAATTACAAATTCTTGGGATGATCTGGAGATTTACTTTTATACCTTACTTTTGACCCCCATCATTTTATGGGTAATTTTAAGTATTTTGGATATGGTTATTGAGAAGATTCGTATAAAGAGTTGAATGTTAACTTATAAGAGGAAATATTTAATTTTAGTCCCGCAAATACGACCCTGTTATTAACTTGCTGGTTTTGGACAAATATAGGAATTCATAAAGTTTTTGTATCACAGCAGCTAATTCTGATAAGAAATTGGGCGTGAGTAACATGAAAGTCGATCATTAATCTCGGGAAGTATTTGTGATAGAATAAGCCGCTTAAGAAACAAGAATATTAATTAATAATCAGTCCTAATCAGAGAATAAAATGAGAATAAAAAAGTTAATGTTCAGTTTATTGATCTTTTTTACTCTAAATATCAATCTTATTGCAGATTCACCACTGACATCGACAAACTTTTCCAGAGCCTATCAGAATGAAAATATTATTGTTAATGCTTTAAAAGTTAATGGAAAGTTGTCCAAAGAATTATTGAATTATCTTGTTGACGAGAATAATCCAATTGATGTAAAAATGGCATTAATTAATGCACTTGGTTGGGATTTCAACGGCCAGACCAACTCCCAGAAATTTTTAAAATACCTACTAAAAATTAAGGGTTACTCCTCTGTATCTGATTTTATGAAAAATGGGAGTAGTGATGATTTGTTATGTTTGGGCTATTTGAGAGCAATGGACAATTATTTCGATGTTGATGAAGCATTAAGTTATGTTGAGATTGCCCTATCAAAAAATCCAACGAGCTATACTTATAACATTATTTCAGGCCTTATTAAGGCACAACAACTATTAGATAAGGATAGATGCAAGCTTTATAATTCCATGGACATCATCCGACATAACACCTCCTTAGACACAGATATGAGAGAAGGCGCAGTAAATATTATTTTTGAGTATATCGACCTTTATAAAGACTCATGCGACCAACTACCGTAGCAATACTCATAAATGGGTTGAGATGAAGACAATAGTAGTTCTTATAGTAATAATTTTGTTATCCTTTTCATCTTTTGTCTCATATCAACCACCACCCGAATATTCCTTTTATCTTCAGAAAGACTATCAAAATCAAACTGAATTATATAGTGTACTATTTCAGAAAGGTTTTAAGTCTACAGATGATTTATTCCTATGGTGTTGCGATTGTATAATGTTTTATGCCCGAAAATGGAATATGTCATATGAAACATTAAATTTGGTGATATTCGTTTTTTTAGGCCCAGTCATATTTTTAATCCTATTCATATGGATTATTATTCAAAGAATAGTAATCATACGACTTAAAAGGAAATTTTACTTACGGTAGCGGTAATATGCGTTTTTGGTCAGCCAGCATAGATATAGTGTCTTACCCCCCCGAATACCTGGACATAATTTTAAAACCCTTCCCAACCTCCCCTTTTCTCAGGTCAAGTTAAGGTTTCAAATCTGACCCCAGAGACCCGATCTCCATTTTGGATGGGGTCTGGTGAGAGTCGAAGGAGGATCGTTGGATGAACCATCCTGAAAGTGGAAATTAAAAGACCTGTCGCACTAGTTAAACTTCGATCATACCCAGCAGAACTCTAAAACCGAACATATTACTGACCCAGAAATAACTTCAAACCTTTCAGGGTGCAATCCTGTCATCT
>CAZLJI010000164.1:0-5925 GCA_964559565.1 uncultured Ignavibacteriaceae bacterium
AAATTCGAGATACCAATAATTATGTACACATCAGTATCAAAAGCGCTGGGGCTCGAATTTGCGGCAGGCGAAATGGTTCCGGTAAATGAGTTTATTGAAAAACCAATTTCTCCTGACACTTTAATTGACAAGGTACAAAAACTTTTACAAATACATTACAAGGAGTGAGTAAATGTTTGTTTCTGAAAAAAATGCTCTCTCCGAAGAAATTGAGAGCTACGTAAATAAATACGGAAATAACCGCTCAGCTCTGCTGATGATCCTTCATGAGATTCAGAATAAGCATAGACACATTTCTGAATTTGCACAGCAAGAAGTCGCACGCCTTCTTAATATTCATCCGGTGGAAGTTTATAGCGTTATTTCATTTTTTGCATTTCTTAATTCAAATCCTAAAGGAAGAAATATCGTTCGCATTTGTCAGACTATAAGCTGTGATATGAAAGGCAAGAGCGGACTCGTTAAAGCTGTTGAACGGGAGCTTGGAGTTAAAATGGGTGAAACGACAAAGGATAACAAATTCACTATTGAGTATGCAAACTGTCTCGGCTTATGTGATGAAGGTCCGGCTATGGCAATCAACGACAGGGTTTATACTAAACTATCTCCGGAAGCAGCCGTAGAACTTCTTGGAAAGGTGAAGTGATTATGGAAGCAACAAAAAAGAAAAGAACAGGCCCGGTCATCTTCTCTGAATACAAAAGAGGAGATGCGATTAAAAAAGCTTTAGCAATGACCCGCGAAGATATTCTGTTTGAACTTAAAGATTCCAAATTGAAGGGAAGAGGCGGCGCGGGGTTTCCAACTTCAACAAAGTGGATGTTGACTGCCGCAGCAAAAGCAGATAAAAAATTTTTAGTGTGCAATGCTGATGAAGGTGGACCCGGAACATTTAAAGACAGAATTCTTCTGATGGAATTTCCTGAATTAGTTTTTGACGGAATGGTTGTCGGCGGATATACGATCGGTGCACAAACCGGAATAGTTTACTTGCGCGGTGAATACGAATACCTGCTTAAACCTCTTCAGGATTATCTTGAAGTGATGAGAAAAGATAATCTACTTGGAAAAAATATTTTAGGTAAAGAGGGATTTGATTTTGATATCGGAATCTTTCTTGGTTCAGGAGCTTATGTGTGTGGCGAAGAAACTGCGCTTATTGAATCACTCGAAGGTCATCGAGGGGAACCACGCAACAGACCGCCGTACCCGATAAATACAGGCTATCTTGGAAGACCAACTTCAGTTAATAATGTTGAGACACTTGCAGCAGTCAGTCATATTGTTGTAAAAGGTGGAAGCTGGTTTGCAAAAGTTGGGACAGATAAATCAACCGGCTCAAAACTTTTTTCTGTATCAGGTGATTGCGAAAAACCCGGCGTGTATGAGCTTCCATGGGGAACGAAAATCTCGGAGCTGCTGAAAATTGTAGGAGCAAAGAATACAAAAGCCGTTCAGATTGGTGGAGCTTCAGGTCACTGTGTACCAAAGTCTCAGTTTGATAGAACAATGGCTTACGAAGATGTTGCAACGGGTGGATCGGTTATGATTTTTAATGAAAGCAGGAATATGATTCATGTATTAAAGAACTTTATGGAATTTTTTGTTGATGAATCCTGCGGACAATGCACGCCGTGCAGGATGGGCAATGTAAAGTTACTTGAGGGTGTGGAGATGATTGAGAAGGGTGAATATACTTTTGCTCATATCAACAAGTTGAAGGATCTTGGCAGAACAATGCAACTGGCATCCAAATGCGGGCTGGGTCAATCAAGTCCCAATCCATTCATCTCGATCCTTGAAAATTTTAATGATGAAATATTTAACGACGGTAACGGAGGAAGAAATGGAAAGTAAAGAAATATTAAGAGCCCCAGTCAGTCAGCAGCCTCTGGTAGTTGAAAAGCCGGACAATCCGGAATACATAGGTGGCTCTGTTTCAATAGAAATTAACGATAAGAAATTCACAGTTCCTCTTGGAACAACTATACTTGAAGCATGCAGGCAGAACCAGATTCATATTCCAACACTTTGCCATCACGAAGATTTATGCGTTGCGGGTGTTTGCAGAATATGCGTTGTAGAAGTAGAAGGTATGCGAACTCTTCAGGCTTCCTGTGCTTTCCCAATTACTTCACAGATAAAAATAAAGACAACTTCGAATGCCGTTAGAAGAGCAAGAAAACACGTTCTTGATCTACTGCTCAGTGAGCATTATGGTGAATGTTATTCATGTTTTAGAAATAACAATTGTGAATTGCAATCACTCGCAAAAGAATATGGAGTTGATCATTACAACTTTGGTCACATTCAAAGTCCAAGATATGAAGTTGATAACTCCTCATATTCTGTTGTCAGAGATATGGATAAGTGTGTGCTCTGTAAAAGATGCGTAAGAACATGTATTGATCTCCAGGAAGTTGGTGTGCTTGAAGCAATAGGCAGAAGTCACGACACACACATCGGAACGTTTTGGGATAAGCCATTGGCAGAAGTTATTTGCATAAATTGTGGTCAGTGTATTAATCGATGTCCTACCGGTGCATTGCGCGCAAACGATCCGCGTGATGAGATATGGGCTGCAATTGACGATCCGAAGAAACATGTTGTGATTCAAACAGCACCATCACCAAGAGCAGCAATCTGTGAAGAGTTTGGAATGGAGCCGGGAACTTCATTAACCGGAGAAATGAATACTGCTCTGAGAAGAATTGGCTTTGATGTTGTGTTCGATACAAACTTTACAGCCGACTTGACAATCTTTGAAGAAGGAACTGAACTGATTCAAAGATTATACAATGCACTGGTGAAAAAAGAGCAGGTTGCTTTACCGCAATTCACTTCCTGTTCACCGGGATGGGTGAAATATCTCGAGCATTTTTATCCTGAGTATGTTCATAATTTAAGCTCGGCAAAATCACCTCAGCAAATGTTCGGTGCACTTATCAAAACATTTTATGCGAAGAAAAAAGGAATCGATCCGAAGGATATAGTATCAGTTGCCGTGATGCCTTGCTCTGCGAAGAAGTTTGAATGCAACAGACCAGAAATGGTAGATTCGGGTTTTAAAGATGTTGATTATGGATTGACGACAAGAGAACTTGCACAGATGATAAAAGAAGCCGGAATCTATTTGCCAGAAATGCCACGCTCACATTTTGATGATCCGTTTGGTGAAGCATCAGGTGCAGGATTGATATTCGGTGCAACCGGTGGCGTAATGGAAGCAGCATTGAGAACAGTTGTTGAATTTGTTACAGGCAAAAAAATAGAAAACATTTTTGCTAATGCTGATATTACACCCGTAAGAGGATTTGAAGGAATAAAATATGCAGAACTTCCTATTACGGAAGTTGGACCGGTACCCAATCTGATCGCTCATCTTGTACCTGACTGGAACTGGCTGAAAGGTGCAACCTTAAAGATTGCAGTTGTTCACGGCACAGCTAATGCGAAAAAAGTTATGGACGATATTAAAGCAGGTGGTAAATTCAGCGAATGTCACTTCATAGAATTTATGGCCTGCCCTGGTGGTTGTATTGGAGGCGGTGGTCAGCCAATTCCAACAACACCTGAAATACGTAAACTCAGAGCAAAAGCTATTTACGATGAAGATAGTTCTCTGCCTGTCAGGAAGTCCCACGAGAATCGTCACGTTGTTGAAATATATGATGAGTTTTTAACTGATGGTCCTTGCGGGCACATCTCTCACAAACTTCTTCATACTCATTATGTAAAACGTGGTAAGTATATTGCCTAAGTAAAAAATTAATTTAACCGGCAGCTCATACATATTGGGTTGCCGGTAGAATTCTTAATGTGGAGTATGGTTGTTTAATAAACTGATGCTGAGCATGGTGCCCGAGTGGGCAGTTGAACAGAAGGAATTCTGGGAGGCTATCCGCAGAAGAAACCTTTGGTTTATCAAGTTACGCTATGCTATTGTAGGGATGCTTTCTCTATTTCTATTAATAACTACAACTATATTCAAGATAAATTATTCTGAAATTCAGCTTACAGCCGGAGTAAGCATCATTGCTTCCATATTATTTTGTAATGCCGTACTTCATCGATTAAGAAAGTACGTTTTGTTAGATTTAGCCAGGTTTAATCCGTTGTACATTTCGCTGTTGCAGATGGTTCTTGATTTGATAGCTCTGCTTATGCTTGTTTATTTCACAGGAGGAATTGAATCACCGCTTTATATGTTCTTCGTTTTTCTTGTGATTATTGGAAGTCTTATTCTTCCCGGAACTCTTGTCTATACTATTTCTGCTGTTTTTGTGCTGCTCTTTGTACTTTTAACAGTACTGGAACATTATCAGATTATAGCTCATCATCCGATTAATGGTCTTGTGAACTTTCCTCTCTATAATAATCCATATTACGCGGGTGCATTTCTTTTCACTTTTGCACTTATGATTTTTTTGAGTGTGTATCTTGCAAACGGAATGGCACGTCAGTTATACAAGCGTGAAAAGGATCTTGTTGATTCGATGAAGAAGATTAATACGGCTGAGAAGGAAAAACAAAAATATATAATGGGCATTGTTCACGAATTGAAAACTCCCATAGTTGCGGTAGCATCTTACATCGATATTATCCTGCAGAAATTTCTTGGACCAATTGATGAAACAATTGAGGAAAAGCTCGTAAGAGCAAAAAACAGAACTGATGAAGGAATACAGATGATAAACGACGTGCTCAATGTCTCCAAGCTTACTCTTTATGATCAGTTTGATGAAGAAGAAATAGATATCAGTGAAATAGTTTCTGGAGTTGTAAAGAGAAGAAAAGCTTCCGCAGATGCTCATCTGATTAAGTTAAGTCTATCTGATGTAAGAGATAAAAAAGAATATTTCAAGGGAGATAAATTTTTACTTGATATTGCCTTTTCCAACCTAATTGGTAACTCGATTAAATATGGAGTTGATGGCGGTCGCGTTGAAGTAACAATTAACAGTGATACTAACAATCTTATTATAGAAGTTTGTGATGATGGCGTTGGTATTCCGGAAAATGAAATCCCTAAAATTTTTAATGATTTCTACCGTGCTTCTAATGTTAAAAAAATTATTGCGGAAGGATCAGGATTGGGACTTTCCGTGGTTAAAAGAATTGTCGTACGACATGGTGGAACGATCAAAGTTAAAAGTCCTTCACGTCTGGCTAAAAAAGATTATCCTGGCACATGCTTTACAATTGAACTTCCATTTGAGCGAAAAATCAAAGACGATTCACTGGAAGAATTTAAAGCAAATACCTGAACGAAAACGTTTCCCTCAAAAATTTCATTGACTTATTTCATCGCGAGCTTGTCTCGCTAAATTAACTAGTTCCCAATATGGTGGAGTATAACCTTTTTGAGCTTTAAATTGATCTGCAAGAAAAATAAGTTTTAATTTTATCTTTTCGTGAACGTCGGAATAATTGACATTCTTTAAGGCTGCTTCTGCACTCATACCTTCCGGAACAGGGCCCTCATTTCCGAATATGTTCAATATAAAACTGTAAAATTTCATCGCTCTCCCGATTGGCAGAAGATACCATTCATAAGATAAAATTTTTCCACTGTCAGCCTCTTCTAACATTACGTCTGTCACCGAATTATCCAGATGATCTTTGTAGAGAGTTTCAGTATCTCTCCATTCGGCAACAACAGAAATCTGAGGATCATATTCAAGATCAGATGGTTCCTGCGTTTCAAAATACTTAACACCAAAAGCTGCCAGCCATTTTCTTGTTCCTACTGATGAAATTGTTGAAAGTCCTGTCCATAATGTTATTCCAAATTTATTATAGGCTGATGAAGCAACTTCAGAACAGAATTGTTTTTCAGATTCAGTAATATCCATTTCAAAATCGTAAGGGATATGTTTTTTCTTAGCTTCATCCAATGAATTCTTCGCTGCAAAATGTGGAAGA
>CAZLJI010000165.1:0-389 GCA_964559565.1 uncultured Ignavibacteriaceae bacterium
CACCACCGTTGGTGATTATATTTTCTTTGACTCTTCCGATGAGATTTTTTATTGCTTCATCATCAAGTGCGGCATTTATTAGAATGGCACTTTCGTATACACGTTTACTCATTTATAAAACTACCTCCCTATGGACTTAAGGCCTCTTGCAATAAAATTGCAGGAAGCAGGGTTGTTAAAAAATATCTTTTGGGCAACTAATCTATTTAATTAATGGGGCAATAACAAGTGAAATTACGGCCATTAATTTTATCAAAATATTCAGAGATGGGCCAGAAGTGTCTTTAAATGGATCGCCAACGGTATCCCCTACAACAGCTGCTTTGTGGGGGTCTGAACCTTTAAAATACTTTTGACCATCTGCTTCAAATCCGCTTTCAAACATTTTT
>CAZLJI010000165.1:399-5919 GCA_964559565.1 uncultured Ignavibacteriaceae bacterium
GGCATTATCCCAGGCACCGCCAGCGTTCGCTTGAAAAATAGCCATTAAAACGCCTGTAACTGTAACTCCAGCCAATAATCCACCTAACATTTCTGCACCTCCGGCGAAACCAACTACAACGGGAGTTAATACAGCCAGCAAACCTGGAATAACCATCTTTCTAATTGCAGCTTTAGTTGAAATTTCTACACATTTTCCATATTCCGCGGCCCCATCAGCTTCTTCAAATGTTTTTATATCTTCTTGTGACCATTCAGACTGTTCTTTGCCATGATACTTTTTCATTATCGCCAGAGCTTTTGTCAGTGCTGGGATATTATTAAACTGTCTACGAACTTCTTCAATCATGGCCATAGCTGCTTTTCCAACAGCACTCATTGCCATTGCAGAGAATAAGAATGGAAGCATTCCGCCAACGAATAATCCGGCCATAACACCTGCTTTTGATATATCAATTGTCTTTATGTTTGCGGCTGTCATAAAAGCACCAAACAGAGCCAATGCTGTCAAAGCTGCAGAACCAATCGCAAAACCTTTTCCGATCGCTGCAGTTGTATTTCCAACTGCATCAAGTTTATCTGTTCTCTCTCTTACTTCTTTTGGAAGCTTTGACATTTCTGCAATACCTCCTGCATTATCTGAAACAGGACCATATGCATCAACTGCCAACTGTATACCTGTATTTGAGAGCATACCAACTGCTGCTATTGCAATTCCATACAATCCACCAAAGTAAAATGCTGTAATGATTGAAATGGCAATTATAATTACTGGGATGGCTGTGGAAAACATCCCATTGCTGAGACCAGCAATTATATTTGTTGCTGTTCCTGTTAAAGATTGTCTCGCAATAGATTTGACTGGAGGTTTTCCAAATCCGGTATAGTATTCAGTGATCACTCCAATGAATACGCCAGCAACTAGACCAATAACAGTTGCGAAGAATATACCGAGTGAGGTAATTTCATATGTACTTCCGTACAATGGATCTTCGTATATCCACTGAGATGGCAATATCCAATCAATAATAAAATACAACGCAATGATCATCAAAAATGAGGAGCCGAATTCTCCGAGGTTAAGAGCTTTCTGCGGATCACCACCCTCTTTGACTCTGACAAACAGAGTCCCGAATATCGACATTACAATTCCGATTCCAGCCACGGCAAGAGGAAGAAGAATTGCGCCAAGTCCATTGTAGTTTTCAGCAAATTCTGGTAAACCGAAGAATGCTGCGCCGAGTACCATCGTCCCGACAATCGAACCAACATACGATTCAAAAAGATCTGCACCCATACCCGCAACATCACCTACGTTGTCTCCAACATTATCAGCAATTGTAGCGGGATTGAGCGGATGATCTTCAGGAATTCCTGCTTCAACTTTGCCAACCAAATCAGCGCCCACATCTGCAGCTTTTGTATAAATTCCACCGCCGACACGGGCAAAGAGTGCAATAGAAGAAGCTCCAAAAGAAAATCCGGTAATTACAGTAATTACTCTATTAATACCATTAACATTGTCAACTCCGAACAAATCACCATAAATAATGAAAAGCACTCCTAATCCAAGTACTCCCAATCCAACGACGGCCATTCCCATAACAGAACCACCTGCAAAAGCAATTTCGAGAGCTTTGCCAAGACTGGTTCTTGCCGCATTTGTGGTTCTGACATTTGCCTTTGTTGCAACTTTCATCCCAATAAAACCTGCAAGTGCTGAGCATAAAGCTCCAACAACAAATGAAACAGCTACGAGCGGTGAAGAATCATTTGGATCTGCAGAAACTGCAAGTAGTATTGCTACACAAACAACAAAAATCGAAAGGATTTTATATTCAGATTTTAAAAAGGCCATCGCCCCTTCAGAGATATGGCTGGCAATTTTTTTCATTCTATCAGTGCCGGGATCCTTTTTACTTATCCAGGAAGATTTGAAAAAAGTAAATAAAAGAGCTATAACTCCAAAGAGAGGAATAATATAAAAGAATGATGGCATAATTTTCTCCCGTGCTTATTAAATATTTTTACTTGAATTATTTTGATTTTCAGATTTCATTAAAACGCTATTTGCTTCAAGCATCTTTTTAATGCCGCCACAAATAAATTCTTCAATTAATTGAGCACCCTTAACAAAGGTGTTCTGATATTTTTCTAACTCTTCTTTTGAAAATTCGGACAGCACGTAGTCGGACAAAGCTATTTCCGGTGGATTATTACCTATACCGATTCTGATTCTTGGAAACTGATCCGTTATCAGATGATATATAATAGAGCTTAATCCGTTATGCCCTCCATCGCCTCCCGATTGGCGCACTCGTAAAGTATAATTCTTTAAATTCGTATCATCAGAAACAACTAAGAAATCTTCAGGCGCAAGATCATATTTATCAAAAACCTGTTTTGCTGCAATCCCGCTATTGTTAACATAAGTAACTGGTTTAATAAGAACATAATTCTGATCGCTAATCTTACCCTGAGTTTCTAAATATTCACCGCTGGTTTCTCTAAATCTGATATTCTTCTTCGAAGCAAAATAATCTAACAATAAAAATCCGGCATTATGCCTGGTATATTCATACCGAATGCCGGGATTTCCTATTCCAAAAATAACCCGCAAAGCAAATAGGAATTTATTCTTCTTCTTTTTCTTCTACTTTACCTTTTGCAATTACTTCGGGTTCTTTGGTTTCCTCACCTACCGCTTCTGCAGCTGGAGCAGCAACTTCCTGAACCTTCGCGTGAGTTACCTGGACAATAAGTGATTCCTTGGGATCTGTGAATTCAACGTCTTCATAATTCAAATCACTGATGTGAACTGAATCATTTAGTTTTAGACCTGAGATATCAATCGTAATGTGCTCGGGAATATTTCGGGGCAAACACTCAACCTCAATCTTATGCATTACGTGCTGAATTACACCACCTTCTTTTACTCCAATCGGGGAACCCACTAACTGAACTGGTATTTCAAGTTTAATCTTTTCACCTTTAGTCAGCCCGAGAAGATCAAAATGTATTACCTTATCGGTGACAGGGTGAAACTGAACATCTTTAATAATACATTCATACTCTTCGTGTCCTTCTAACTCAAGTGAAATCAGATGAGTTTTAGCTGTGAATACAAGCGGATTAATTGCCTTATCTGCAACACTAATATGGATTGGTGTTTTGCCTTTTGAATAAAAAACTCCGGGTATAGTTCCCTCATTTCTGATTCTTCTTGTTTCAGATTTAGTAAAATCTTTTCTTTCTGACGCTTTCAACTTTGTTGTTTCCATTTTGGCTAGAACTCCTGTTAACCTTTATCAATATGAAATAATGAACTAATAGATTCGTTGTTAAATGCTCGTCGAATTGCCTCGGCAAATAACTCGGCCGAAGAAATTACTTTAATTTTATTTTCCTTATCAATTCCTTGAATGTTTATCGTATCAGTAACATACAACTTTGTTACTTTAGAATTACTGATTCTTTCTAATGCATTGCCAGATAGAACTGGATGTGTTATTGCACCATATATATCTTTAGCACCTTTTTCTTTCAATGCTTCAATAGCTCCAACAAATGTTCCGGCAGTATCAATAAGATCATCAACAATCAAAATATCTTTACCTTCAACATCACCGATAATATTCATAACTTCTGCGAGGTTTTGCTTTGGTCTTCTCTTATCAATAACAACCAGACCGCAATCTAGCATTTTCGCATAAGCTCTAGCAATCTTTATTCCGCCGACATCAGGTGAGACTACAACAAGATTCTTTTTATGCATCTCAATCCTGTCTCTGAACACCGAAGAACCATAAAGGTGGTCAAAAGGAATATCAAAGTAACCCTGAATTTGTGCTGCGTGCAAATCCATAGTAACAATCCGGCTGGCTCCGGCTCCTGTGAGCAGATTAGCCATCAGCTTCGCGGTTATTGCTACTCGAGGCTGATCTTTTCGATCTTGTCGAGCATAACCAAAGTACGGAATTACGGCAGTTATTGTTTTTGCTGATGCACGCTTTGCCGCATCAATCATTATCAGCAACTCCATCCAATTTTCTGCCGGAGGATTGGTTGATTGTATAATAAATACATCCAATCCACGAATATTCTCCCCATATTTAACCCAAATTTCACCATCACTAAATCTCTTTAATTCAATCATTCCCAAGGGTTTTCCAATCCTTGAGGCAATTTTTTGAGCGAGTGGGATATTTGAGCCACCGGCAAAAACCATATAATCGTTCGTTGCCATAAAAACTTCGATTTTCTTTAAAAAAATAGAGGACAAATATATGCAAAGCACCTAGTTAAGTCAACAAATTCCTAAGGCTTTAATTTTAAATGGTTGGGGTCTTTAGCTTTTTCTTTTTTTCAGTAAAAAGAATATTACAAGCAGTAAAACCGCCCCAGATAGGAAGTATATCCATAATGGGGTTTCCTTTAGCTTGTAAGGTTGGAAGCTTACTGAAATAGTTTTTCCACCTTCGATTTCGGAAAGTTTGTAACTCCATGTAAGCGATTTTCCGTTGATCTGATGAGCATTGTGGCTTAAAATATCCCCAGGGATTGTGTATTTGTATGTAACAGTAAAAGTGCTGGCATCGATTCCAAAACCTGTCGCAATTGGAGGAATGAATTGACTAAATACTATCTGCCCGCCTGTTTTTTCTACAAATGAAAATTTATACTCTGAAAACATTTTCGTTTTATTTAAAGAATCAATATGAGCAAAGGAGAGATCAATAATTGCGTGCGTCGTAAAGTCTGTGCTATCCCTGTAAACATTTACATTTTCAACACTGCTGAAATTAGATTGAAAACCTGACCTAATTGAATCGGGATTAAAAATTCCTAAGTTACCGACAACCTTTTCACTTTCTTCATTTACAAATATCATCCAATAATCAATACGCATCTTACCGGAGCCATCAGGATAAAGCGTAACTTCCTGGTGATAATTTAAACATCCATTTAAGCTGAGAGTAAATAAAATGAAAAGAAGATAAGAAAAAAGTTTGCTGCTTTTTATATATGAGATTTTGCGATTATTCATTTTGATTTGAATCCACTTTTAAGATTGCTAATCAAATTTAGAGAAAATAAATTAAATTCGCTTCATTGAATTAATCACTTTTGTAAAAGTAAGGTTAAAATATGCCAACGTACGACTATAAATGCTCTGAGTGCAATCATACATTCGAATATTTCCAGCCAATGAGTGCTGAACCATTAAAGGAGTGCCCGAAATGTAAAGGGACATTAAAAAGAATTATCGGAACCGGGTCAGGACCAATCTTCAAAGGAAGCGGCTTTTATCAAACAGATTACAAAGGTAAATCACAACAAAGCAAGAAAAGCAGTGAGACTGATAGCAAGCAATCGGCTACTGAAAAGAAGGCTAGCACAGATGATAAAAAATAGAAGTTGTCCTATTAAAGGATCGTAATTTTCAGAAATTTTTAATTGGTTTCCACAATTCTATTACTAAAAATCAGCACCGAGAGAGAAATAAAATTTAGTACTTGAA
>CAZLJI010000166.1:0-5909 GCA_964559565.1 uncultured Ignavibacteriaceae bacterium
TGCACGGAATTTTTATTTTAAATGAACACCGTTTTCATTAAAGATCGAGAGCCCACCCTTTAATGTTCCTATCCACTTATTTCCATAATTATCGACGGTAATCCAGAAAGTGTAATCATCTGGTAATTCTGAGTTTGATTTGTTGTAAACGGTCCAGTCTTGACCATCATATTTAGCAATGCCGGACCCATTAGTAGCAACCCATAAATTATTTAAACTATCAACTGCAACTGAGTAAACTGTGCTGGATGGGAGATCAGAATTTTCATAGCTGAAATGTGTCCACGATTTACCATCAAATTTTGCCACCCCATCGAACTTGTATCCAACCCAAAGATTATGATCTTTATCTGATGTGATTGAATAAACTGCCCAACTTCCAAGAGGAGAATTTGTTTCATCATAGAGTGTCCAGAGCGTATCATTGAAGCTAAGCAGACCTGCAGCAGAGCCAATCCATTTAACCCCTTTATCATCGATAAAAATTTCACAGACTTTTACGTTTGGAATTAGTGTGTTATGAGTGCTGTAATTTATCCAGATCGCCCCATCAAATTTAACGGCACCGCTTCCCCAGGTTCCAATCCATTTATTATTGCTGCTGTCAATGGCAATTGCGTAAATAGTGTTATGTAATATATCGGAATTCGAAGTGTCAAAAACTACCCAGCTTGTATCATCAAAAACTGCAATTCCTCCTCCTTGAGTTGCAATCCATTTCCTGTTCTGCCGGCCAATTATAACTTCGTAAATAATATTGTGTGGAAGAGGAGAGTTATTAGTATCATAAATTACCCAATTTAACCCATCAAACTTTACCAGACCACCGCCCCAAGTTCCTATCCATATGATTGTGTCATTCTCAAAAGTAATTGAATGGATTGAGTTGGTTGGCAGCGGTGAGTTGGAAGTATTAAAGTTCATCCATTGCTGCACCTGTGCACTGACATTTGGAATCTGAACGAGCAATAAGAAAGCAATGATCTTGATCGACATTTTTTAAGTTAAATTTTTCTAAATAAAACTCTGCAATAAAGTTGGGAAAATCAATCCAATAGGATGGGAATTTTCACAGGAGCTTGCAGTTAATTTTTCAACGAACGAACTGTCGAACGCATTAAATAGATATTCGAAGCCAGCCTTCCCAAAATAAGAGCAATCACCGCGGCAACTGCACCAACCATATTCATATTGCTAATTAAAATCATCATTACAATTACTATCATAACAAATTCAGCTATCGTTCCTCCAGTAATGGGTCTGGTGTTTTTTGCAGCCACCAGTACTCCTCTCTGAATGCTGATTAAAACAGTCAGTGCCGGGAAGAAAAACATTATCATTAAAGGAAGGTGAGCAAAATCAGCAAGTGGTTCACTTAATCCAGATACTGTGATGAACCAAAAATCTGAAAGTGGTGTAAATGCAAATAATGCCAACACGGCAACCAGAATTGCTGCAAGTACAATTGCAAAATTTAACAGTGGTTTAAATTTTTCTTTCTTCTCTCCGATCAGTGCAATTATAACTTCCTGATATGATAACCCAAGGGCTCTGAAAACAAACACAAAGGATGTCACTACCGGAAGAACAGCAAGAGATTCAATCGCCATTCTGCTCTGCCCAACAAAAAAAGTGACCAGCGGCTGAACACCTAATCCGATAAATGAAGTCAGTGCTAACGGGTAATAAAATTTATTTATTTCCCTGTAAGTCAAAACTTGCTCAGGGGAAGAAACTTCTGATTTAATTTTCTTCACAGTTCTGCTTACCATAAATCTTATAGCAATTGCTTCCATAATTACTGCAAAAGAAAGGGAAGCAGCCCCAACAATTACTCCCTCAACAAAATCAGAAGTGTAAAGTATTATAGCACATAGAGACATTGATAGCAGTCGGATTATCGTACCATAGGCGACTCTCCTGGTAAGATTATTGTTTATTAATATCCCCTGGTAAAAACGTCGGTAACCAATTGCCGCTGGCCAGGGAAGCAGAATAATTGTTGCTATGTGTGTTAATCTTGAAACCGCGTTTGGCAATCCTATCAAGCCTTCGGCTATAAAATAAAAAACAGGAGGCGTAATAACTATCAGCATTACGAGTGTAATCAGACTATTAGCTGCATAAGTGAAGTTTCTTAGCTTGTAAAAGGATTGGCTGTTTTTAACTAAAGCGATTGATGCACTCATTATCATTATAATCGGAGCTTCAATAATTAATGCTAGAGAATAAGCGACACCGTAAGCAGCAAGATTAAATTTTGGTTCGGATGAACGGGCGATAAGTGCCGCAAGAAAAGGTCCTTCAACCGACATCATTATCCAGGTTGCAGCAAGCGGCAGCCAGAAGTAAAATATTTTTTTATATGTGAGTTGGATTGAGGAGTCTGTCACCGAAATAGTGATTTTTGTTCAAATTAAAGTTAATGATATTCTGGTAAAGATATGTTCATTGACCGGATTGAGTTAAATCAAAACACTTTTTATGTTTGCAGTAACAAGAAGGTAGAATTATGAAATATTTTATTAGTGCACTAGCATTGTTTTTTTCCTTATCGCTTCTCAGTTGCTCTGAAAGTAAAGTGGAGATCAGCGAAGCTCAGGTAATTGGTTTGAGGACCACCACGATGGAGTTTATGAAAGACTTAAAAAGTGTACTCATCAGCCAGATACAATCTAATGGTGTTCTGCAGGCAGTTTCTGTTTGTTCTGATACAGCGCAAGTTCTAACAAATAATTTTGGTGTAAATAAAGGAGTTTACATCAAAAGAGTTTCACTTAAGAACAGAAATGCCAATAATTTTCCGGATGATTTTGAAAAGAAAATATTAAGCAAATTTGAGCTGCTGCACCAGAATAAAGAATTAAACAGCGAAACTGAACACGCAGAAATTGTACAGGAAGGTGAGTTTAAATATTTACGCTACCTGAAACCAATTTTGGTTCAGGCTGAATGTCTTAATTGTCATGGCAGTGAAATTGATATAATTCCCGAAGTAAAGCAGCTCATCTCTCAGAAATATTCTGCTGATAAAGCTGTTGGTTATAAGATTGGTGATCTTCGGGGCGCAGTATCTCTGAAAAAAGTTATTGAATAAAAAAGCGACTTTTTCAATCGCCCGTATACAAAAGTTCAATTTTACAATTACTGTGTAGGGACAGGTCGCGACCTGTCCCTACGTCTAAGTTATTTCAATAATATCATCTTCTTGGTGTTCAAATAATTACCTGCCTGTAAAGTGTAGAAATAAACTCCGCTTGGTAAATCATAAGCATCTCCGCCTTTGGCGGAAAATTCGACTTCGTATTTACCTGAAGGTTTATATTCATCTACAAGTGTTGCTACTTCATTACCAAGGACATCGTAAATTTTTAATGTTTGCCAACTGTCTACTGGTGATTGCCAACTTATTTTTGTGCTTGGGTTAAAAGGATTAGGGTAATTTTGCTCGAGAGAATAATTTTTAACAACTTCTGTAATAGGCTCCGTTCCTGTAGATACAAATTCAAAGGCGATAATATTTATATCATCAACATACCAACCATCCGCAGCAACATAACCATCTGATTTGAGAACAAATCTTAATTTAATCTGCTGACCGAGATAGCTGGTTAAGTCAATAGATTCTTTAACCCATGTTAACTGAGTTCCATCATAAAGTGGTTCTCCCGACGGTTGGAATGATCCGATACCCGGATTTGTATACATTCCTTCGAGAGGGGCCCAACTGCTACCGTTGTTTGTAGAGATTAACACTTGACCATAATCCCAATCTGCTTCAATATCCCATTGTGCCTGGAATTCCAAAGTCGCACCAATAAATCCATTCAAATTGATATTGTTATTAATCGTTAAGATTGCATTGGTATTAGCCAGGTAATTACCTCCTGGTGAATCTGTAAAAGAAAATGGTGCCGAAGTATATTTTGAAGCAGTAGTAGCCCATCCACCTGCTGAAGTCCAGTTGCTAAGATTAAATGTGCTATCTGAAAACGCAATATTCACTGGTGCAACATAGAATTGGAAAAACTGAGTTGGTGGTATGCTGCCCGGAGGTGAAAATCCGCCGCCGCCAATTGGTAAAGTTACAGACATAGTTGAGTTTTCATCCTGCGCAGCAATGTAATATTGCATTATTGTACCAAGGGATTGACCCGGAATAATAAAATTGTATGTGTTACTTGTAACGGGTGTACCAATTACTGAATAAAACTCAGACCAACCTGTGCCGCTGTTTTTTCTGTAGTATAATCTTGGTGCGTTTGTTCCCAGACCAATATCAAGTCCAGTAACTATGCTGGCAGTAGCGAGAATGTCATCAGTATTATCTCGTGAAGCAAGCGGTGTATGATCAATTCTTAGATCGAGATTGAGTGCAAGTGTTGCCAAAGTACCTATTGTTAATTTACTCAGCTTATGAAAATATGGTAAATTGAAATGCAACAGTTTGTCATTAATTGTGTGGTAATAATCATTGAAATCACCATAGTACTGCTCAATTAATAAAATCGCACTATAGTTCTTATCCCAGAATGAAGAATGATCACTAGCTGTGAGGCCGGGATTAATAATACTTAAGTTGACGCCAATATTATACACAGAATTAACTTCCATCATTTTGTCTTTTAAAGTCATTGAATTAGCAACGGGTCTTGTATGAAGTTCTGCCACGCTATCATTATTGGAATCCCATGCAATCATATCCATATTTAATACTCCAAGAATAGAGTCTCCTGCATTAACAGCTTGCTGAGCATAATATGCACTGCCTACCAATCCCTGTTCTTCTTCATCCCACAAAGCATATATAATTGTGAAAGGGAATGAGTAATTTGAAAATATTCTTGCTGCTTCAATTACAGCAGCGGTTCCACTGCCATTATCATCTGCGCCCGGTGCGGTTGTTCCTGAAGGCATATCATCATAATGTGCACAAATCATATATTGTTGATTTGGGAATTCTGTTCCAAGTTGTACTCCGTAAACATTTCTGCCTGTTCCACTAAACCATTGATCATATGTTGTAAGCCCGTAGTTGCTGAGTTTTTGCTTAATGTAATCCGCAGCTTTGTCGTTGCTTGCATTGTTCTTATGCCTTGATACAATTGTGTAAGGTGAACCGCCAATAATTGTGGATACTTCACCAGACAATTCCTTAACGAAGTAAACGAGCGAATCCAGATTCGTTTCGTTGATAATTGTCTGAACCAGAGGGGATTGCGAGTGTATAAAGGATTGCGCCGTGAAAATCAGCAGCAATGTCAGTATAATTTTTTTCATAATTAGATCCAATTAGTAATGTTTAATTATCTTTATTAAAACAAGAAGGACTTGCCGTAAAATACCACAAGTCCTTTTAAAATCCAGCTCTCCAAAAATTACTTAAGAAGAATCATCTTCTTTGTAGATGAATAATTCTCAGCAATTAAAGTGTAGAAATAAGCTCCACTTGGAAGATTCGAGGCATCAAACACCGTTTCATAACTACCCACTACTCTGGTTTCATTAACCAGTGTTGTAATTTCTCTGCCAAGGAAATCATAAATTTTTATGCTTATAAAACTTTCCTTCGGCACGAAGTAGCTTATCATCGTTGAAGGATTAAATGGATTTGGATAGTTTTGACTGAGAACAAATTCAGCAGGAACATCATAGTTTACATTAACCACATCGCTGTAACTGAATGTGCCATCGAAATCAATTTGCTTCAAGCGATAGTATAATTGGTTAACACCACTTAGCTGTGGATTATCTGTAAAGGAATAATAGTTAATCTCAGTTGAATTACCCTTACCATTAGCGAATCCGACAGTGACAAAATTATCTTGATTATCAATAGAACGCTCAATTTCAAAACCCATATTGTTTAGCTCAGAAGCAGTTGACCATAGCAACTCAACATCTGAATT
>CAZLJI010000167.1:0-5908 GCA_964559565.1 uncultured Ignavibacteriaceae bacterium
AATGGAAACATTGTTTGGGCTAAAAACAATGGGGGAGTGGAAGCAGATGAACTTAGAAAATTAAGTATTACCTCAGATGGCGGATTGATAACAGCCGGCTATAATGCATCCATTGGGGTTGGGGCAAAGGATGTTCAGGCACTTAAACTTACAAGCGGCGGAAATATTGAATGGGCAAAAACTTACGGAACTATGTATGAAGATTTTTGCTCTTCGTGCATAATTGCTTTGGATGGTAGCTACGTATTATCAGGAGCAGTTGATATCACTGGCACGTACGGAATTCGTCCTACATTAATCAAACTAGATAATTTAGGAAATCTTATCTGGGCCAAATATTATTTCGGATATATTGAGGATTGGGCTCGTGATTTAATTCAAACCAGTGACGGTGGTTTTTTGGTTACAGGAGAAACAAGATCCTATGGTTTAGGTGGTTCGCAAGATATCTATTTGATAAAAACTAATTCCGTTGGAAATGTTGAATGGGCTAAGTCTTATGGCGGTATCGGGAATGATGTTGCTTACTCGTTAGTACAAAGTTCTGATGGTAAGTATGTTGTCGCAGGTTATACTAGTAGTTTTGGGTTTGGAGGTTATGATGGATTTCTTATGAAAGTAAATGCTGATGGCTCACTTGAATGGTTTCATACCTATGGAGGTAATACCAGCGATTATATTTATGATCTGATTGAAACTCCCGATTTGGGATTTGCACTAACTGGCAGAAGATCTTCAAACACTTTGGGTGGTGATGATTTATACTTAATTAAAACTGATGCAGACGGTTATTCAAATTGTGCATTCGGAACTTTTAATCCAAATGTTTTTATGATTTCAAATCTGCCATCGATTAATATGAATATGGCCACGCTAAATCTTATCTCTTCATCCAATCTGAACTTAGGAATTTTAACACCCAATTCAGCACAAACAACGTCTTGTGGAATTATCCCTGTCGAGTTAAAATCATTCAACTACGAGATAGAAAATAAAAAAGTAGTTTTACACTGGACTACAGCAACCGAAATAAATAATTTAGGATTTGAAATCGAAAGATGTAATAGCGACAAAGAATGGATAACTATAGGTTTTGCAGAAGGAAAAGGAACAACAACTGAAATCCAGGATTATACATATCTAGATGATCTTTTCGGAATCAACTCTGAAAAAGTATTTTACAGATTGAAGCAAATTGATTTTGGCGGACAATTTAATTATTCACCCGAGATAGAAGTAGAACTTCAGATTCAGCCGGATGAATTTAATCTCTATCAGAACTACCCGAATCCATTTAATCCGGCAACAGTGATAAAATATAGTGTCCCAAATTCTAGTCATATCTCGTTAATAATTTACGATGCCCTTGGGCAGCAGATAAAAAAAATAGTTGACGAAATTAAAAACCCGGGATACTATCAAGTTGACTTCGATGGTAGTAGCTTGCCAAGCGGAATTTATTTCTATACTCTGTCAGCTGATAATATTATCTCAACAAAGAAAATGATACTCCTTAAATGACGATCAAATTGATCCATTATCCCCGCATTTTAAGATTATACTCTGGATGCGGGGTTTTTTATTAATTCTCATTATTCAATGAAGCATTAATAGCAAATAAATTATATTTCCTTAGTAAATATTATCCATTAACAGTCCACGAGATATTTGGTCAAGTTGGCCCCAATAGTGCTTTTCATCTACAACCGTCCTGAACATACCAAAAGGACAGTTGAATCTCTATTAAAAAATACTCTTGCTGGTGATTCAAGTTTGTTTGTTTTTTCTGATGGAGCTAAAAATGATAATGATGAAAAAAAAATAAACGATGTTAGAGATTATATAAAAACCATAAAAGGCTTTGCTAAAGTTGAAATCAGAGAACGTAAGCAGAACTTAGGTCTGGCTAATTCAGTAATTTCCGGAGTTAATGAGGTATTCAATCTTTACAATAAAGTTATTGTTCTTGAAGATGATATGATAAGTTCCTCTTACTTTCTGAAATATATGAATGAGGTAATAAATTATTATGAAGATGATTTGCGTATCTATTCTGTAACAGGCTATACATTTCCGATTAAAATTCCCAAAAATTATAACCATTCTCTTTATTTAGCACCCAGAGCATCTTCTTGGGGTTGGGGAACCTGGAAAAACAGATGGGAAAAAGTTGATTGGGAAATCAGTGATTTTCAAAGCTTTCAAGAGAATAAATCTCAAGTGAAAGAGTTTAATAAAGGTGGAGATGATTTAACGAGAATGTTAATAAATTCTATTTCAGGCAAAATTGATTCTTGGGCTGTGAGATGGAGTTATGCTCACTTTAAGAACAATGCTTACTGTGTTTATCCGGTAAAGTCACGGATAAAAAATATTGGAGCTGATAAATCAGGCGTGCATACAAGAAGAACAAAGAAGTTTGATGTGGAGATGGAAATGAATGATGTGGAAATAGTTGATGTAGAAAACTTACAACCAAACAAAGAAATATTATTGAACTTAAAAAAATTTTTCAAGAAAAATATATTTAGCTCTGCTTTATATAGACTTAAAAATTGATGATAGACTTTAGTGTGAAAAAAATAATCAAGAAAATATTAAGCGAACCTGAACTTAAAGAAAAACCGCCGGTGCTTGTTGATATAGGCGCAAGTGAACATATTCACAATAAATGGAAAAGAATATCCGAATATTCTGTCTGTCTTGCATTCGATGCAGATGAAAGAGATTTTCAGTTTATTGAAAAAGAACAAAGCAGTTTTAGAAAATTATTTGTTTACAATTGTATTGCCCTGGATAAAGACCAAAACAAAGCAGATTTCTTTTTAACTAGTTCACCGTATTGTTCAAGTGTGCTTCAACCTGATCCTGCAAGTTTAAAACCATTTATTTTTTCTCATCTTTTTGAGGTGCAAAAAAAAGTTGAACTAAATTCTATTCATATTCAGAATGCGCTTGATAATGCAAAACTTGATTATGTGGACTGGTTCAAATCAGACTCACAGGGAATTGATTTAAGATTATTTAAATCCCTTGATGAGAGAATTAGAAATGGAGTGCTCGTTGCTGAATTCGAACCAGGAATTATCGACGCTTATATCGGTGAGGATAAGCTTCATTCGGTACTTAAAGAAATTATTGATTACGGATTCTGGCTTTCAGATGTTAAAATAAAGGGAGTGGCACGCTTACCAAAAGAATTCTTAGATGATGAATTCAAATCGGATACATTAAAAAAATTAGTCAAAGAATCGCTTAAGAAATCTCCGGGCTGGGGAGAGATGACTTTTATCAATTCTTTCGAGCATGCAGAATTTGGTCGAAGGCAATACCTTCTCGGATGGCTGTTTTCCACTTTAGAAAAGTATCATTCATTTGCATTCGTCTTGGCTGGTAAGGGATATGATAAATTTAATTCTGATATTTTTTCTGAGTTGAAAAACTATTCAAGAAGCCAGATGAAACAAGAAGTTTATCGCCTAAAATTTTTACCATCACTTATTGAGTTATTAAAGAAAAAATTATTCTGATGAATCCTACATTTCAACATTGGTTAAAAGGTGCGCACAAGTTTCTAACAAACGCGAATGAAAGAAAATTTTTTAGCTTATCCCTTCGTTATGGAAATTGTGAAAGATATAAACCAGCAAAGATTGGTTTTCTGCAGTTCAAATTTGATGTACCGGATGCATTGTCCTTCATATGGCAGTTCAAAGAAATTTTTGTTGAAGAATATTACCGGTTTGATACCGATTCGGATGAACCTGTAATCTTTGACTGTGGTGCGAATGTTGGAACCAGTTGTGCTTTTTTCAAACTTATATACCCGCAATCCAAAATAGTTGCATTTGAACCTAATCCTATAATTGCAGACTATCTTAGAAGTAACATCAAAAATAATTCGTTGCATAATATTGAAGTGATTGAAAAGGCCGTTTGGATACATGACAATGGAATCGAATTAGGTTTAGATGAAGCAGATTCTTCCTCAATTCATCTTAAGAAAAATAAAACAGAGGTTGGATCAGTTAGACTGAAAGAATTGTTGGAAAGAGAACAGACAGTTGATATGCTCAAACTTGATATCGAAGGTTCGGAAGTTGATGTTTTAAAGGATTGTTATGGAAGTTTATCAAATGTAAGAAATCTTTTTGTTGAATTTCATTGTTATGTCGGACAGCCACAGAGGCTATCAGAAATTACCAAAGTTTTAGAAGTTGCTGGCTTTCGTTATTTTATTATGCAACCTGAAAACAGGTCACGACCATTTCTTAATAAAAGTAATAAGTTTAATCCTGAAATGGATTTACAATTAAACATTTTTGCTTATAGGACAAATTGAAGATAGTTCATCTAAGTACATCAGATTTGTCAGGAGGAGCAGCTATTGCCTGTAAAAGGATAGTAGATGCTCAAGCATTAAATGGAATTGACTCAGCATTGCTCGTTCAAAAAAAAATAAGTTCGGATCCAAAAGTTTGTTCAACCACAACAAATCTCTTCTCATTACTTCACCACAATTTACGTTTTGTTCTGGATGAGGGATATATACGATTGCTAACCAATCAGTCAAGAGGACGATTTTCAAATCCGGTTTTTGGAAAAGATGTGAGTAATCATCCACTTATTGTTAATTCCGATATTATCAACTTACAATGGATAAATGGGGGATTTCTCTCTCTAAATACATTGAGAAAAATTGGAAATCTGGGTAAACCAATTGTCTGGACGTTTCATGATATGTGGGCATTCACGGGAGGCTGTCACTATGTTGGTGACTGTACAAAATTTCTTGCAGAATGCAAGGTTTGTCCGGCACTAAAACTAAGTTCAGGAAAAGATCTATCAAATAAAATATTTAATCAGAAGAGATCAATATTCAATAAGTTCAATTTAACGATTGTTACCACGAGCAGATGGTTAGGTAACGAGGCGTCAAGAAGTGAACTACTAAAAGGAAAGCAGGTGGAAGTTATACCAACTCCTTTAGATTCTGGAAAATATAAGCCAATAGATAAGAAGGAAGCAAGAGAAAAATTAAAATTAGATTCGAAGAAGAAAATAATTCTTTTCGGAGCCATGAATGTTAATGATGAACGGAAAGGTTTTCGATATCTAATTGAAGCACTTAATATTTTGAAAACAAGTAGTGGAAATCTGGAGGTAGAGTTAGCGGTTTTCGGTAAGCTTAATGAAATAGTTATAAGGAAAGTTCCCTATAAGGTTAATCAATTAGGCCATTTAAAAAGTGAAACGGAAATAGTTTCGGCTTATAATTCTGCGGATGTTTTTATTGTGCCTTCATTAGAGGATAATCTTCCCAATACTGTAATGGAATCACTGTCCTGCGGAACACCAGTTGTAGCATTCGATGTTGGTGGAATCCCCGATATGGTTGACAATGGCAAAAATGGAATATTAACAAAACCGAGGTCAGTTGAAGAACTCGCCGCAGGTATATTAAAAATAATTTCTGATGATGATCTTCAGAGCAAAATGAGTAGAGAGTCCAGAGAAAAAATATTGAATGAGTTTGATCAAGCTTCAGTTGTAAGAAAGTATAAAGAGTTATATAATAATCTTATTCAGAATCTGACTTAATTCATCCACAATTTTCTCCCTCTCAAAATTCTTAACAAAGGCCTGATTTGTTTTAAAAGAATCACTACTGCTAAAAAACTCCTCCCCACTTTCTTTATACCCAAACATCATTCCTGCATTTGCATTAGTAAGAATTTTTTTCACTTCTTCATTTCCATCACCAAAGGCTATTATTGGTTTCCCAGCCCGAAGGTATTCAAACAATTTACCTGGTACGTGACGCGGTTCTGTTGCACAAACTAAAAGATAGGACGCTTTCATCATCTCATTCAACATTTCCTTGTAAGGTAAAAATCCTTTGTATTTT
>CAZLJI010000168.1:0-5905 GCA_964559565.1 uncultured Ignavibacteriaceae bacterium
CAGAATTATCCTAATCCATTCAATCCGTCAACAAAAATAAAATACACAATCCCATCTGTCATTGCGAGTGAAACGAAGCAATCTCAATCGGTTACTCTAAAAGTATATGACGTATTAGGAAATGAAATTGCAACTTTAGTTAATGAATCTAAAACCCCAGGAAGTTATGAAGTTGAATTCAATAGTCATTCCGGCGAAGTCCGGAATCTAACAAGCGGAATTTATTTTTATAAACTGAAAACTGGTCAATTTGTTGAGACGAAGCAGATGGTGTTATTATAATAAAATCTCTCCCTCTATCCCTCTCCTTATTAAGGAGAGGGAGACAGGGTGAGGTCAATTACTATTTATTCCAGCCCGGAACTCTTCCCGGTGTCCACGGTGCACCGTAACGTTCCATATCTGCTTCGAGATTTTTCAAATCAACTTCAAACAGAGTTTTTGTTCGCGCAAGAAGCGGTTCAAATTCTTCCGATGCAACCATTAAATTGTTAATTTGAGTTTGTGTTGGCGCAGCGCTGGATTGCCATAATCCAGAGGCAATTTCGTTCAACCTGTCGTAAACTGTCGGATAGGTTGGTTCATTACGTTCGGCTAATGTTTTATCCTGGAAAAGATGCTGGAGTATATCATCAGTTTCGGTTTTAATTCTCAAAGCATTATCCATTAAAGTATTTGGAGCTTCCGGAGTTTGCTTTATTGCATAAATGAGGATATCCGTTTTAACTTTTAAATCGCGTGCAGAGTTAAGCGTCCCTTCGACTGCACGATTAAATTCCCAGAATTCTTTTTGAAATGCTACCAAAGCAGCTCTGTCTTCTGCTGGTAATGTTGTGTTTTGTAGAACTTTTGCTTCAAATGGTTCCGGACCTGCTGTTTTTGAGATGACACCATCAATGCTCATAAACATTTCAACTGAATACTTGCCCGGGATGACAGGAGTTCCACTTTCGTTTTTATCTGTTACTGATTTCACCGGATTTGTATCAGCATATCTTAAGTCCCAGGTTATTCTGTTTATACCCTGCTTGATTCCATCTTTTAATTTTCTAACGACATTTCCTTGTTCGTCAGAAACAACAAAAAGCAAGTAAGATTTTTCTTCACGATCTTCTGCACGCAAATCATCCCAAGCAGGATACTCAACGGGTTTATTCTCTTTTATGAGTTCCTTCTCCTTTTCCTGTCTTGATTCTTTTTTGCTCTTCGGAGCTTCTTTTACGTAGTATGTGAATATTGCCCCAAACGAAGGATTTTCGGCTTTGAAGAATGATGAACCAAGAGAACTGAAAGTTGCGCTTCTTTTAACAAACATTAACGCATCTTTAACCGGAAAGAGTTTATAGTTTTCCTGTTCGAGAGTTTGTTCAGTAATGTCTCTTAGGGGAGAGTAATTATCAAGTATGTAAAATCCTCTTCCGAAAGTTGCAAGTGCAAGATCATTTTCTCTTTCCTGAATATCAAGATCTCTAACAGCTTGAGTCGGTAAATTCCCTTTCAGCTGAATCCACTTCTTACCACCGTCTAATGTGAAGTAAACACCGTACTCGGTACCAACAAATAATAGATCAGGTTTTATATGATCCTGAGTGATAGCATAAACTACAGATGGTTCTTTTAAATCGCCGGAGATTGATTCCCAGCTGCCACCTCTGTTTTTACTCACAAGAACGTATGGTTTAAAGTCTGCTCTTTTATGATTGTCGAAAGTTGCATAGACTGTGTTTGCATCGAACCGTGACGCATACAAACAGCTTACATAAGTCATTTCAGGAATATTAGGGAACGATTCAATCTCTTTCCAGTTCTGTCCGCCATCTTCTGTTACCTGAACAAGTCCATCATCAGTTCCTGCATAAATCAATCCTTCAACCAAAGGTGACTCGGTTAACGATACAATATTTCCATAAAAGGAGGTAGAGGCATTTTTCGCTACTGCATCTACACTCCAAACCTTATCCATAATTGTAAGTTTATTTCTGTCAACCTGTCTTGTAAGATCAGGACTTATTACAGTCCACGTGTTTCCCTTATCATCACTTCTAAAAACTTTATTTGCAGCAGCATAAAGTCTGTTTGCATGAGGACTCACAATAAGTGGTGTATCCCAATTCCATCTGTATGGAGGATCACCCTTTCCTTCTTGAGGCTTAATGCTTGTTATTTCGCCTGATTGTAAATCGTGTCTTGTAAGTCCACCATATTGCCACTGACAGTAAATTATGTAATCGTTATCAGGATCGGTTACAGCTTCATAACCATCACCACCGACAAGAGGAATGTAATCTGCATTTACGATTCCTTCTTCATTAATTGTTTGAGACGGAACTATCATGCTATTATTATCCTGTGTTCCCCCCATCACGCGATAAAAAGGCTCGTGATTATCAACACTAACTCTGTAGAATTGAGTGATTGGTAGATTGTCTTTAAAATGAAAACTCAGACCACCATCAAACGTTTCATAAATACCTCCATCACCACCAATTAGAAAATGATTTGGATTACCTGGGTTGATCCAGAAAGCATGATCATCAACGTGTCTTCCCTTAGTAGAAATTGGAGTAAATGCTTTTCCTCCATCAGTTGTAATTTGCGAAAAAGTATCAAGCAGATAAACTTTGTTTACATTAACCGGGTCGCAGAAAATTTCAGAATAATATTGAGCACTTGAGGATACAACTTCATTCATTTTTTCCCAGGTAACTCCGCGGTTTGTTGATTTAAAAAACCCGCCGCTTTTTCCCTGAGCTTCAATTATAGCATAAATGTAATCCGGGTTAACAGGAGAAACTGCTAAACCAATCCTTCCCACATCACCCGACGGCAATCCACTTGTTAACTTGTTCCAGGTTTTACCGCCGTCAGTTGATTTATGGATTGCACCTTCTGGACCACCATTTATTAATGTCCAAACATGTCTTCTTCTCTGATAAGTTGCAGCATAAAGAACATCCGGATCCCTTGGATCCATTGCAACATCTGTAACTCCTGTGTTAGGACTGATGTAAAGAACTGAATCCCATGTTGCACCGTAATCTGTAGACTTATAAAGTCCTCTATCTCCACCGGGTCCCCACAATGGTCCTTGTGCAGCAACGTAAATAACTTTTGAATCTCTCGGGTCAATTAAAATTTTTGCAATGTGCTCTGATTTTTTAAGACCGATATTAGTAAAACTTTTACCACCGTCTTCTGAGCGATAGAGTCCATCTCCCCACGAAACACTTCTCTGGCTGTTATTCTCACCGGTTCCCACATAAACTACGTGTGTGTTCTTCGGATCAATTGTAACACAGCCGATTGAGAAAGACCCATAATTATCAAAAATTGGTTCCCATGTTGTACCAGAGTTGTTAGTCTTCCAAACATTTCCACAAGCCACGGCAACATAATATTCGTGTATATTATTTGGATTAACAGCAAAGTCAGTTATTCTGCCAGAAGTAACTGCCGGACCGATAGACCTGAATTTTAAACCGTTAAAGGTTGCAGATTTGTATGGACTCTTGTCGTCTTCTTTGTCCTGTGAAAATATGGGGTAAGTGAACAAAGATATGACAAACAGAAAGAAGAGCATTTTTTTAATCATTATAACACCTGAATATTTTGATGGAAAGAATTGATTCGAATTTGATTATTTGTTGAAACTGCAATGTAAAAATAATGGATACCCGGCAAGTATTACAATTTTTTTTTGATGAATGGAATTTATTTTGCGGTTAATAGGTTTGTGGAATTATATATCTTAGTAGCAATATTCAACTAAAAATAAAAGGAATAAAAATGCAAATTAAAGATTCAACCTTTCTTGTAACCGGCGGCAGTTTGGGAATTGGGAAAGCAACTGTAAAACTCCTGATTGAAAAGGGTGGAAAAGTTGCAATAACTGGCAGGAACAAATCAAGACTTGAAAAAGCAACAAAAGAGATCGGTGCTTTTCCCATTCACGCTGACGCTGGCAAATCTGAAGATATCAAAAAAACTTATGATGAGTTTCTGAAAGAATTTAAAAAACTCGATTGCCTCATTAACAATGCTGGAATTGGTGGCAAATGGAACCAGGTATTTGATCTTGACCTCGAAGATTTTATGAATGTTTATTCTGTTAACGTTTTCGGTGCAGCTTTAATGGCAAAGTATGCTGCAAATCTCTTTAAAAAGCAGAAATCAGGTAACATCGTTAACATATCTTCAACGGCAAGTATGAAAGGATATGCAAACGGAACTGTGTATGCCTCATCCAAATTTGCTTTGCGTGGAATGACACAATGCTGGCAGGCTGAATTAAGAAAGTATAATGTGAGAGTAATACTAGTTAATCCAAGTGAAGTGCTCACTGCATTTGGTGATGATGAAGGAAAAGAACGAAAAGAAGTCGCCAATAAATTAAGAAGTTATGAAATTGCACATACAATAGTTTCAACACTTGAAATGGATGACAGAGGATTTATTCCCGAAGTTACTGTTTGGGCAACAAATCCATTCTAACTGATAATGGTCTACGAATGATTACTTCGTTGTTCATTATTCCTTGTTCAATATTCGTTATTAAATTGAATAACGAACATCGATTAACGAATGTTGAAGTTAGAAGTTTTTCACTCTCCCCTTGGAGGAGAGATGGAGAGAGGCTTTCTTATTCAGATATTGCCGGCGATGGCCTGATATTTTTTCTGGTTTCTGTTTCATCTGATCCGTTGTCTTTTTGATAACCAGCATCAATTTCAGAAATGAACCAGAACTTTATGTTATTGAACTCAGGCGGTATCTCACCGACATCCCAATTTGGATAAGTTGTTTCAAGGAAATAATATTTTTTCCCGTTTGCTGTTAAGAAATTTCCCCTACCGTTTACTTTTATTCCAAGCATAGCATGTTTATAATTGTAACTCCAAAGCATTGCACAGTCAACTCCCATCTTTTCAAGAATAACATAAAGCAGAATTGCTTTTGAATCACAATCGCCAAATTGGTAAGCGATTGTACCGAGCGGCGGAAAAAGATCGAGAACACCTCCCGGTCTTTCGTATTTTATATTTTGCACAAAGGTAATTACAAAATGGACTCTGTCTCTCAAATCGAAATTTTCTTCAACAAATATTTTATTGAAACCTTCAAGCAACAATTTCATTTGGTTAGAAGATTGAAAAAAAATTCTCCGATAGATTTCAGCCCATACAACTCTTGATTCAGTAATCGGGTCAGAGTAATTCCTTTCCAGTCCAAGTTCTTTATAGCTCAAGGAAGCCAACTTATCAATAAAATTCATTGCCTCTTTAACATCCCTTTCCATCAATCTAAAACTGATATCGAATTCTTTCTTCCTAAGTCTGTTATTTACAAGCCTCCAGTTGAATGATGAGCTTATGATTTTTTCATTGGTAAGACTATCGTACTCAATGGTGTATTCACGTTTCACTGTCTCGGGTGAGGAAAAATCAATTTCCGGCAGTTCTGCTGATATGAGCAGAAGAATTATAATCACAAAGAAAAGAAGAAAAATTGCCGAGCATCCGAAGAAGGATTTTTTTATACAGCCTGAGTTCATTTCTAAAATATTGTCTTCTGCAGTCAGTTACTTTTAACCTATATCGATTAATGATACAGGAGGGAAAGGGATGAGGGAATTAAGAATCGTATCAACTCCTTGCTGGAGAAGCAGTGCCATCGAAATGATTATTGTCCCGAGCAAAATTCCAACTGATGTGTTGTTCTCTTTAATTTCTTTCAACTCGTCAAGATCCTTCGTCAGCCAGATGAAAATCTGTAGTGCAGCGTAAATGGATGTAAAAGCTATTATTCCACCTAGAAGAATATGTCCAAGCATAATTAATGCAGACTGGATATAGCTTGAAAGCACAGCATCCGGATTACGAATGGTATTTGCAAATATTGTTATCGC
>CAZLJI010000169.1:0-5902 GCA_964559565.1 uncultured Ignavibacteriaceae bacterium
CAGAAGACATAAAAGAAATAGTTGTTTTACCAGGAGAAAAATTGATTGATGTTTCTAATAAAAGAAATTTTAGCATTAGCGGCCTTTCTTATTTTAGCTGCAATTGGATTTACTGAAATATCCCAATCCGGCGGAAACATCTCATCAAACAGCCAATTACAAAATCAAAGTATTGACAGTTCTTCTAGTGTATTGCTGACTCAATCTTCCGATGAATTTTATTCTTACTTCGATCTTATTCAGAATAAATCTATAAATAAAGAAAAAGTTCAATCGGACTTAAACTCATTATCATCTGACTTTGAAAGAGAATTTTTGTCGGCTCTACTCAACAAAAGAGCAGGTGAATTTAATAATTCATTTAAACAACTATTTTCTCTTCTGGCTGATTCTCCTTTGCAGTTAAGATATTATGAAGAACTTTCGTCTCTCGCAAAGATTTCGGGAAACCTAAATGAAATATCAAAATGGCTCAAGACGAATAATGAAAAATCTGCCGAACCTTTTTATGTTTATCTGGATGGATTAGTTGAACTGAATAGAGGAAATACTTCCTCGGCTATAGAAAAAATTCAATCATTAACTAAAAATGGTTTCGATTCAAAAGAAATATATTATCAGTTGGCTTATTCATTTCGGATTATCGGTGACTATGATGCTTCCTACAAAAATCTAATTGAAGCTGAAAAATTGTGTATTGATGAAGATGTCTTCCTTTCCAAAATCACTAATCTAAAAGGAACAGTATTTTATCTATCTGGTGATTATGTCCGGGCAAAAAAAGAATATGAGTCAGCTTTACAATTATCAGAGAGTAATGGTAATAGAGTTGAAGAAATAAAAGCAATAGCTAATCTGGCAATTATAAAAGATCAATTTGGTGAAATTTACAAAGCAAGAGAAGATTTTGAAAAAACAATTAAGATGGCGAAAGAGATTGAAAATTTGGAATTGCTTGCATTCCTATATTCAGAACTTGGAGTTTCATTTACATACACGAATAATCTGATTGAAGCCCGGCGAAATTATGAGAAAAGTTCAGATCTTTATGAACGCATGAAAAATACTGAGAGATTGTCTTACCTCTCAAGCAACATAGGTTCTTTGTACTTACAGATTTCTAATTACAATTCAGCCTTTGAATACTATAAGAAGGGATTAGCCCATGCCGGTGAAAATAAATTGGGACAAGTTTTGAACCTTACTGGATTGGGTGATGTCTACTCGAACGAGTCAAATTATTCCAAGGCTCTTCAATATTACAGCCGTGCAAAAGAGATTGCCGACTCCATAAAAGATGTTTCTTCGGCTATTAAAATTGAACAAGGGATAGGAGCGTTATACTACAATATTAATCGACCTAATGAGGCTCTGGAAATATTAAAGAAGGCAGACTCAAATATTAAAATAGACGAATCACCATTCGAACTGGTAAAATTATACTCAAAAATTGGAACTATTTTAACTTCAATTGATAGCATTAGTCAAGCCGAAATATATTTCCAAAAGGGTTTAAATCTTGCGAATAAAGTTGGTGACATTTACAGTTCGATTGTTTTAAAAACTGAACTTGGTTACAACTACTATAAGCAGGCCAAATACAACGAAGCATTAAAGTTGCTGCATTAAGCACAAGCTTCATCAAAAAAGTATGAACTAACTCAACTATTTGGCGTTCAGGAATTGTATTATGGCAAGATTTATGAAACTCAAAATGAATTTGATAGATCAATTGAAAAATATTCCAATGCTTTTCAATTGAGTGGAGATGTGCATGATTACAATAACCAGGTCGAAGCCGCATATATGCTAGGACGAAATTATGAAAGCAACGATCCCGCTAAAGCCGAAGAATGGTATTTGACCGCAATTGAAATAATTGAGAAAATATCGTCACCACTCAGTTTGAACCAGGAAATTCAGATTGCACATTTTTCAGGATTGAATTCTGTTTACAATTCATTAGCACAATTATACTTGCAACAGGGCAGGGGAGAAGATGCATTTGTTATCATTGATAAATCTAAATCAAGGAATACAAAAGCTAACTTAGAGAGACTCAAACTGGTTTCTCACTTTAAAGATCCGGCAGAGTACAATGAGATGATTGATTTAGAGTGGATGATTGCCTCAGGTTTATATGATAATTCTGTTGTTGATTCATTGCAAAAAGTTCTTGCAAAAATAAAAACTGAACTTGTTGCTGAGAATAAATTATTAGAAGAATCTCTGTTTGATAAAAAATCTAAAACAATAGAAGATTTGCAGGAAAAACTGGAAGAAAATGATTTCATAGTTTCGGTGTTTATCGGAGATGAGTCCTTGACTCTTTTTAATTTAAATTCCCATGGATTAAGTTTCGAGAAAATAAATATTGGTCGCGATAGTTTATTATCTATGCTAAAGTCTGTTTCACCAATCTATCATTACCATGTTGAAAGTGAAGAAATATATGTAAATGAAGATTTATTTTCTTTCAATGCATTGTCTGCTTATCAATTGTATAAAACAGTATTTATAGATTTTTTTTCTAGAATTCCAAACGGGTCTAATTTAATAGTGAGTTTTCCGTCTGAATTAGTAAAATTACCTATAGAGATGCTCATTACAGAGTGGAACGAAGGAGAGAGTCCTTACTATTACAGTGATAAAAAATTTTTGCTGGATAAATATCAAATTTCATACACACCTTCAGCTGCAATCTATTTTACTCAGATGGATAGATCTGAACTTATCAAAAATAAAAATCTTCTTGTCGGTGATCCATTCATCACAAATGCTGAGTACTCATTAAGTGTAAGAAGTGGTTTAGTAGATGCTGACCCTTTCAGCTCGAGAAATATCCTGTTATTTCCACTGGAATATTCTCAGGATGAAATAGAAAGTATCGATAAAACTATTGCTAACAATTTGATTTTTACATCTAACGAAGCAACTGAAAGCAACTTTAAGAAAAATGCGCCTGAAAGCGATATAGTTCATTTATCAACCCATTCGTTTTTGTTAAAAGATCAACCGTTGATTTTTTTCTCTCCTCAGGCAAATGAAAATGAAGATGGATTTTTAGAGCTTGGAGAAATTGTTCAGTTAAATCTTAAAAGCGAACTTATAGTATTAAGTTCCTGCCGCAGCGGTTTGGGAAAAGTAGATGCAGCAGAAGGAATTATTGGAATGCAGAAAGCTTTCTTTGAAGCTGGAAGTAAAAGTGTTATTGTTTCTTTATGGGATGTTAATGATAAGTACACTTCATACTTTATGCAGGATTTTTATGAACATCTGGCCGATGGAAAATCAAAGGCGGATGCATTAAGACAGGCAAAGTTAGACTTTATTAAAAATTACTCTGCAAATCCTTATTACTGGTCAGCATTCGTACTTTCCGGAAATACAGTTTCGATAAACATCGAACAAGCATCTTCTTTCAGCCTGATGCAAGCATTACTAATTCTTCTACTGTTCGGTGGAGTTTATTATTTAATTATCAAACTTCAAACTAAAAGAGATGTCTGAGTCTCAATCTATAATTTTCCTAAAGACTCCTTTGCTAAATTAGCAGTTTCGCTTTCAGCATTTATGGAAATTACCTTGTTCCAAAATTCTTTTGCTTTTTCTTTCTTTCCTTGTGTTGCTGCAATCGCACCCAAATTGTATAAAGCCATTTGATTTTTTGAATCGAATGAAAGTACTTTATTATTTACCTCTTCGCATTTAGTAAAATCTTGCTTGTTGAAATAGATTAATGCAAGTGAAAAATATATATCAGTTCTTTTCGAATTGAATTCTAATATTTTTTCATAGTATGGTATAGCTTCATTCATCTTATGTGAAGCAGAAAGAAAGTCAGCATAGTTTCTCATTGCCAGTGTATCGGAAGGATTATTATCAACAGCTTCTTTAAGTTCAGCTAATCGTTTTCTATATTCTTCGGAAACATTTTCCTTACCAGGTGAATTATTCATTTGACTTTTCAGCTGCTTGTGGACATCATCGTCAGGCATAACCTGTTCATTATTTAAAGTGACGTCAGTTGAATTTGAATTTTCCTGGACAGCTACTATGATTAGAACCGCAACTGCAACAAGAGCAATCAATCCGTAAATATAAATTGGTTTAAATTTCATTTTAATCCTCAACAGAAAATTAGATTAATTAAAAAATCCACTTATAGCCAAAAATAATTGTTACAGCTACATGGATAACCATTATGACAAACATAGTTATTGCAAAAGGTAAATGGAAAATATGCCACCAATGAAATAGTTTTTGTGATGTCCTTAGCAAAGCTATTCTTCTGGCAATTACAATTTCAGATTTTTCAGCTTTAATCAGTTCATCGCTCTCAGACTTACCAATACCTAAAAGTTTAATCCTCATCCTTAAAAGTCTCATTACTCTTTTGATATCAAAATAATCTCTCACAAAAAATCCGACTGCTGTAACCAGTCTGAACGATTTATACCGATCAGCTGACGAAATTTTTTCAAACTCCGATAAGGTTGACGAATCCTCACTCAACACACTTCTGACTTTTATCGCAAGTTTTTCCTTTATTGAATTCAATTCATTGACACTAATTTCCTGACCTTGAATAGTTCTTGGAATTTGAAGATAAATAAATCTGCCGACCACACCACTCAGAACTACCAGCACCATACTCCAGAAACTAACAGATACTATTCCGCCAAACTTAAATGCTGTATGATAAAGTACGAACACGGGACCAACTGAACAAAGAAAAATATGAAACTCGAGCCAGTGCTTCAGATATCCGATATTAAAAAATTTTCTATATCTTTTTCTTACCATATAAACACTGACACCGACGATCATCATTAATGTTCCAATGATTCCAAAACCATGTCCCAACGCACCACTGGGTTTTAACAAATCATGGCTTGAATTAAAAAATCTTTCTTCAAGCGGAGTTATGTAATCATCAAATCCATAGATTGCCAGAAGGATTGTCACGCTTATACCAACTATTAAAAATAAGCCGACGTATGCTTTGTGAACAGTTTTATTCATTTGATGAAATTAACGTTTTACATTCTTTATTGTAATTCAGATTATAAAAATAATGCAATACTAACTATTTGTTAGTATGATTCCATAAGAGGTAGTGACAAAATATCACCACCTCTGCTTAAATTAAAAAGCTGTAATTGGAGATATTACAATGTAAGATCTATACCGGCTGAAATGAATCTTGGAATTCCGACTTTTATTCCTTGAGGCCTTCGGCTTGCGATGTATCTTTCGTCAAAAAGATTTTTAACAGAGAAATAAATGCTGCTATTTATATCAGGAATAAGGTAACTGGCTGTTAAATCCATTGTGATAAATGAAGGCATCTTACCTGTTTCACCGCTAGGTGATGCTTGTATGGTGTTTAATTCATCCGTGAACTGCTCTCCTACATAGGTTGCCGAAATATCCAGACCCAATCCAAATTGAGTGATTAGTTCAAACGCCCCGGTAAATGTAAAATCAGGTGCGTAAGGTAGTTTATTATCCTTGACATTAATCGTTTCACTTCCAACAGTAATGAAACGATCATTGCTGTAAGTTGAATTTACGTAGGTTGAATAGGCTGAAAAAGAAATTATGTTATTGGTTCTTAAAAGTTGATGAATGTCGAATCGAATTCCAGCTTCAGCACCAAAGTGCATTGTCTCGCCGCCATTTACTAGTCCTGTTCCCGATCCACCCGAAGATACAGAGACGGGAATAATCTGATTTGAAAAATCTAACAAAAATCCGGTTAGTTCGAAATTTAAGAATGAGGCTAAATTAGCTCTTACTCCTAGTTCATAATTCCAGCTTAGTTCGGCATCCAGATTTAAAGCCTGTCCATCATTTGTAATTGCATCTTTAATTCTTGGCGGTGCATAACCTCTGTGGA
>CAZLJI010000170.1:0-5890 GCA_964559565.1 uncultured Ignavibacteriaceae bacterium
CGTTTATTTCTATCAACTTAAGGCTGCTACTTTTATAGAAACTAAGAAGATGGTATTGTTGAAATAAATTTCAGTCTCTGGTAAATACCTCTCTCGGAGTAGATACCGGAGCTGGTCCCTGTCAATGCGAATTGGTGAGGGTTTTAATTTTCCTGAAGCAACAAGAGTAATTTTTCTTATCCATTCACTCGATTCGATCTGGTCTGATTTGAAACTGGTTAACTATTCCACATTTGCTCTGGTTATTGTAAAGTTTTTTGAAAAAAAATTAAAATGTGAATAAAAATTTTGGTTACTTCTTAATGAGCAGTAGTTTATTGAGCATTAAATCGGCGAATGTCTAAATATGATTTTAATTGTGAATCAACCAAGCACTTTTTATTTTAGTACTAATTCTATCAATAAATAATTATTGTGGATAATATGATACATAAATTTTTTTTCGGCTTTATCTTCATTTTGACATTAATCGCAGTTTCTCCAATTGATTTAATAGCAGATCCCGGCGATACAACTTGGGTTATGACTTATAATCAAGAATATCATAATTGGGCGACTGTTCACAGAGACACATTTCAACTTCCAGGGACAAATACTCATTACAACAAAATACTTATGTATTATACAATAGGTTGTCCTTCCGCGGGATGCGATCCCTGGGACAGGCTTGGTTGGGTTGTGGTATACAATGATCCTGATTCTACTTCCTACGAAATTGCGAGAGTTATAACTCCATACAATATTGTAGGTGGCGGATATCCTGGAACTTGCACATGGATAATTGATGTAACGGATTACGCGATGATTCTGCATGATGAAGTTATTTTTGGAAGCTATATCGAAAGCTGGATCGGAGCCCCAAGAGGATGGTTGGTAACTATTGAGTTTGCTTTTATTGAAGGCGATCCTGATTTCTATCCCTATGAAATTGTCAATTTATGGCAATATTCTTATGCAGTAATTGGAGACTCATCGAGACCTGTTGAAGAAAAATTATATCCAATGAATATTATTATAGATGAAAATGCTGATAAGGTAAAATTGCGAGTTACAACAACCGGACACGGCCAGGGAAATACTCTAAATGCTGCCGAGTTTTCTCAGTTATGGCATTCAGTGAATGTTGGTCCCGATTCTGTGTTCCATATTCTCTGGCAAACAGACTGTGCAACCAATGCTTGTAGCCCTCAGGGTGGAACTTGGCAGTATAACCGAGCAGGATGGTGTCCTGGACAGAGTGTTATTCCTTGGGATAATGATATTTCAACAGGTGTTATACCTGGGCAGCAGGTAATGCTTGATTATAATATACAACCTTATGAAAATTTTTGTAGACCTAATAACCCCGATTGTGTTTCGGGAGTAACCTGCACCGATTGTAATTACAATTATACAGGGCATACTGAACCGCATTATACGATACAATCCCAACTTATATATTACACTGATAATCCACCAGTAAATGTTGGACAAATAGGTGAAGCAGTTGTAAAAGAATATCTTTTAATGCAAAATTTCCCTAATCCTTTTAACCCTCTGACAAAAATTTCATATCAGATTCCTAAAACGGAGTTAGTTAAGATAAAGGTTTACGATCCCATTGGTAATGAAGTTGCATCTCTGGTAGATGATATAAAAGATGCAGGAATTCACGGAGTATCATTCGACGCAGCAGGTCTAACGAGTGGCATTTATTTTTATAGACTACAAGCCGGAGATTTCATCAGCACTAAAAAAATGATTCTGTTGAAGTAATAGAAAAAATATTTGTTTTCTTGAACCCCCATAAATAAAAGTTGTTGGGGGTTTTTAATTTTCAACTTAATTCATTTTCCATTCTATCACTATTGAAATAAAATGTTCTCTGTAAAAATGAGTTATTTGTAAATAGTCAAACATTACCGCTCGGCACTTATTATATTGGATCATAAACAGTCATAGTTTTTAAATGGTTATCATTCAGGGACAAATTAATTTCTTAAAACTTTGTAATTAACAGTCTATTTAATGGTACGTAAGTTGGGTTTTATAGTATTACTAAAAATTCTGAGAGATGCTGTGTTAATTGTATATATAGCAATATTTATTGCACTTGTTATTTCTTTATATGCCAAAATAAAAGTAATGTAAGCGGACAAATAATAAAGTTCCTATGACTTACATACATTCGTGAGGGCACCCCTAGCAATGAAATTTGTTAGGGGTTTTTAATTTTAGGAGAAAATAAAATTTAATTCAAAGCAACAATTGAATGCTCTTTCAAAACCCGGTAACCTTCTTTTTATATATTTAATCCCCTCCAGACTATATAAAAAATTAGATTTACTTCCCATAAAAATCAGTAATATCAAACCAAATCTCCTTTTCGTCTCCATTTGGAAATTTTATTTTTAATATATCGTATTTCTTGTCGCCCTCATCAATTGACTCCTTGTCAATTAATTCCCAAAGAACATCTTGTTCTCCAAACTTCTCTTCAAGCCAGATATATTCTCCATCTATCCCTTCCAGTTCATCATTTGCACCGATAATAGCCACTGCTTCATCAGAGTTTGAGCCGTTGCCTCCCTTATATATCATCATAATAATAACCTCCATTTAAATGCTTAATTCGGCGGGGTAAGCCAACCTTTAACTTACCCCTTTGCAATGATACCAGTTTTTGTGGTACAATCACTTAATAATTATGGGAGAATAAAATGTCTACAAGTGCACGGATTATTTTCCCAATTGATCATAAATTTGTGAACCTCTTTTCAGTAATCTTAATAGGAGAGCCAGACCTGAAAAAAGAATACCGGCAATAATTATCCATAGCCACCACTTCGAAGGATACAATTCGCTTCGCCATACATCAATATTTTCTTCAATCACTTCTTTATCAGTTTCAGCAAGCATTCCATTTTCAATCAGGAAAGGTGCCCACTTTGGTTCTATCTCAGATTCCCACGCATGTTCTGCGAATTCTTCGAAAGATTGTTTTGCTTCATCTTCTTCTGCAACATCAACGATATTCTTCTCGCTTTCAATGTATTGATTTACTGAACTCACAAATCCTTTGGCATCGCTAAAGTCTTCTAAAGAAATTCCTTTTGCTACGAATTCTTCTTTTATAGATTGCCATGCTTCATTTTCAATTGCGACTGTCCAAGAAGTAAATAAAGAATCAATCTCAAAAAGTTCTCTGGCCCGATCGCCATCTTCCGAATATACTTCCGTCAGTCTCGGTCCTATCCTTGCCCAGGTTTCTGCAAAGTCTATCTGCTGTTCCCGAATTTCTGTAAGATCTTCAGGTTGTAATGATGTAAGATCAAGATATTTAATATTGTCTGTTATCGTCAGTTTTACATTTACCAGGATATTATCTTTTTCTATGTCTGACATAATTTTTTCCTCATCCTCGGAGGAAAGCAACGGTTTTTCTCTCATCACTGGCGGCATCAGGCTATCAACCATATCCATTACAAGCATATCTCTCTTATGCAATGCAACTTTTAATTCTGAAATAGAATTTTTAAGATTTGCAGTTTCTCTTCGACTTTTATCGAACAATAATTTTATCTCGTTGAGGCTTGCCTGCAATTCGTTGTTTCTTACATTTAATGTATCGACTCTTTGCTTAAGATCATTAACTGCTACATTAAACTCTTCCACCTTATTAAATTCAGATTCGCGTAACGCCATTAGCCCGGATAAGTTTTCCATCATTTCCTGATACTTTTCGGGATATAATGCCTTGTCGAGAAGTTCTGAATGTCTTGAGTATTTTGATCTCAACTCTTCAATATTAACCGAGATCAAATTGATTTCATTTGCGGTAATTGCATTTTTAATTTGATTTTCAATCTTTTCACAATCCTTTTTGAATTTCTGAACAGTCTCATAATCTGACTGTGTAAGCGAGACTGATGTGAAGACCAATATTAACAGACAAATGAAATGGCAACTTAAAATATTCTTTTTCATTACATACCTCCTTCTATTCCCTGATGAGTTAAACTTAACGATTTGTTATTAGAATCAATGAGTTCGATATGTGTGCCCCTTTGATTGAATGCAGGTCTTACTATTCCGGTTTCTGAAATCGAGATTTTATTTTCGAGTATTAATTCTCCTTCTTCTGCCTGGAACACATAGACATTTTTAAATTCATCGGCTGTTAAATAGTAATAACCTTGTTGATCTCTTATCAGCCGTACCTCTTTTCCAACAAATGCACTTGAGTCATTATGCTCTTCGAAGAATAATGGTTGTGCATTAAATTCGATCGCATATCTCCGATCATTTACACTACCTGCATTATCCACAGGAAGTACAGATTCGATGGGCCAGGAGAAATCAGCAGACTCAAGTGTGAGAGTGGAGCAGGCCGAACAAATCAGGATAGAAGCAACAATTAAAAAAAGATTCGTTTGCATAGTTAGATTCCTTTCATATTAGTTAATAATAATTTGATTACTGTCCCCAGAATCATTTCTAATTAATTAATATTACTTGTACCGCTCTTCCGCGATAAGAATTTCCACGAGAGGTAAAGAATAGCAGCTTAATTACTTTATTCCTTATCAAAGGGAGCCGAAGCTCCCAATCTGCTATTTACCACCCGGGATATGTTAATCGTCATCACCATCACGGTTATCATCTTTGAAACACTGTTTAAACGATTCCTTAATGTTGTTATCGATATCGTTCTCGTTTGCAGGATTTGTTGGATCTAGAATTTCACCATCCTCGGCAAACCACGAATATGGATCGACTGTTATGGTTAGGTTAGTAAAAGTATTTTGTTCAACAACCAGAGGAGAATTAGGATTTATTTTCTGGTGAGCAGATTTCCGTGATTTGTATATAAAGGGATTCGAGTTATACATTCCTTTGACAATCACCGAATATCTTAAAGAACTATCATCGCCCTCTTTAAATTCAGGATCAGGCGATGTTTCGGAGGCTTCTATTTTATGAATTTCAAATTTGACTTTATTATAAGATCCGGGAGGAATATTACTTACTGCGAAATCAGTAGTTACTCCATTTAGATTAAGGTAAACTACAAATGGACCGACTTTAACTGAAACTTCATCGCCGTTATTATTGCTACTGTCGTTTTCGGAGTCAGTTTCATATTTAAGCTTGACATCTCTGAGAAGAATTTTAACAGTGTCAAGTATAATGGTGTCATCCGTGATTTTTTGGATTAAAACCTGAGTTGAGAAACTTAACGACACTGTACTATCCGTCGTTTCTGTCGAATCACACCTCTGGAAAAGGAAACAAAGAAGAGCAAGTGATATTAAGGCAAATAATTTCCTTAATAATTTCTGGAAGCTTTTCATCTATACCTCGTTTTTGTTAGAAATATAAAATGTTAGAATCTTCCCTACACACTTGTCATTATATAAATAATTTCTATATAATGAAATGAAAAAGTTGATAATGGTAGGTCAAAAATTTATCTCTGAATAAACTTATAATGCTATATACAATAAGGTCTGGAATTAATTAAAATTCAATTGAGTAAAATATTTCTTGTGTTAATGGTGTAATAAATTTCAAGTTGTAATTTCGGAAACTAATTTTTATCATAGAACAAGTCAGAAGCTACAATTCATAAATAATCAAAGGACTGGAAATGAAAAAAATCATTTTGATTGCGGCACTATTTATCATACTCACAAATTTAACTCTTTCCCAAAACCGTGGATTTGGTTTAGGTATTGTGCTTGGAGAGCCAACCGGACTCAGCGCAAAGCTTTGGACTGGAAATTCTAATGCATTTGATTTCGCTGCTGCAGCCGTGACGGAAAGGGGATAACTGCTGTTATAAGCAAGAAGGGTTCCGCTACGGTCATATATTTCAATGATATAAGCACGGAGACTGTCAGTGTTCAAA
>CAZLJI010000171.1:0-5866 GCA_964559565.1 uncultured Ignavibacteriaceae bacterium
AGATAGTTGGAAAACCTGCAACGTTCATAGCAAAGTATGCAGGATTTGAAGTTCCTGAAAACACAAAAGTATTAATGGCGACCTGTTATGAAGTTGGGAAGAAAGAACCTCTCTCAATAGAAAAGCTCTCACCAATTTTATCTTTCTATGTTGTTGATGGTTGGGTGGAAGGATGTCATCGCTGCATTGATCTTTTACAGTTTGGAGGGATTGGTCATACATTGGTCATCCATTCCAACGATGAACCAATCATTATGAAATTTGCACTCGAGAAACCAGCATTCAGAATTCTTGTAAATACAGTTGCATCAATTGGAGCAGTTGGTTATACAACAGCACTCGATCCTTCAATGACACTAGGACCCGGAACGTGGGGAGGTTCAATTATTTCAGATAATGTTACCGCAAAACATCTTTTGAATATTAAGAGTCTTGCTTTTGAAACCAACCCAATCAACAAAGGAAAAAGTGTAGATAAGTTCGAAGTTCAGAAATACAAAGGCGGAAAAGATTGGTTCATCAAAGAGATTGAAGAAAGACTTCGTGAAAGAGCGGGTAATCCTCCGTTAAAGGATGTGTACACTTATTCTGAGAAAGAAAAATCAATTGAAGAAAAATCAGTACCAGCAAAGCCAATTACTTTTGGAAGTGGAATATCAGAAGAAGAAATCAAAAAAATAATTGAAGAGTTTAATTAATTAGAGAAGGATGACATCTTTTTCCACCAGAGGCGGACAAGCAGAAAGATGTCTTCTTTAAAAACCTCAATGTGCAAACTGCGGAAACAGATGTGAGAACTTCTGCACAACGGCTTCGGCAATTAAGTAAGCGGTTCCACTATGAGTAAGCAAATCAGTATTAATAGTCATATGATAAAGCAGCGGATCATCTATATCTACGTGAAAATATGATTTCAAATATTTCTTTCTATTCTCATCTTCTTTTTTAATATAAGCAAGCGCTTCCTTTTCATTCATATCCATCAAATCTTTTATGTGTTCAATTCTTTTTTCCAGCGAAGCAATCAATCGCACATGAAAAGTATTCTTCAATTTTGCAGTAATTATGTGTGCGCCTCTTCCGACAATTACAACATTTCCCATTCTCGCAAGCTGAAGGATTGTGTCGGTAGTTTTATGAACAAGCGTCCATTCAGCAGGTTTTAAACCGAGCATTTCATAAACAACGGCATTTAGATGTTTGTACTTTCCTTCATGCATAAATTCAGAAATCTGTTTTGGCAGGTTGTGATCTTCAAGAACTTTTTCAATTAAGTTACGATCAAAAAATGCCCACTTCACACCTTCAAACTCTGAGTATTCATCCATTATCTGGATGAGTTTTTCGCAAACCGGTTTTGAACCAGCACCGGTTTGCCGGGAGATAGTTATACAGGGATACAATTCTCTTTTAATATATTTTTGATCTGATGTCTGTGTGTGGGATTCGATGTAACGCTTGCTTTTTTCGTATGCACCAATAGCCATTTAAATTATTCTCCTTTCTAAAAAGCTTGTTCAACAGAAATTGCTTTTTGATTAGCAAGAATTTTCAGAAGAAACATTACTTACAACTGATAATATAATTTTAAAAATAAGAAAAGCAACAATGCAAATAAATATTGTTTTAACTTTCTTATATCAATCAGATATTGAACCCCTACAGGGTTCATTAATATTTTGGATTCTTATATCTATAAATATTTGGTTCCTACGGAACCAATTCCAGAATTCCGTAGGAATCTGTCTACTGCAGGCAGGTTCAATATGTGTAGGAAATAATACCACAAAAACCATCAGGAACTCCTTAGGAGTTCAATAGAAATTTATTACAAAATTTGAATGAGTCGTGATTTTAGATAGTAATTACATATTTGGTCGAGATGAAGCTAGTCTACTTCCAAAGATTCTTTTTGCGATAGATCAAACCAGCTTTTTACACGTTCTTTTTCATTTCCGTTTGAAGAAATATGGAAGAACTCGTTCTTGTGGATGTCGTATGTGTAATCTTTCTCCCATTTGTCGATGTTTGACACAATTTCTTTAAGAGCATTGGTGATTAGATATAATTCATCATTAGTCATTGTTGGATGAATTGACATTCTCACCCAGCCGGGTTTTTCTGAAAGATCGCCCTGATCAATTTTATCTGTAATGCGTTTTGATCTTTGCGGATCAACGTGAAGAAGATAATGCCCGTAAGTTCCGGCACAAGAACAACCGCCCCGTGTTTGAATCCCACAACGGTCATTTAATAATTTTACTATTAAGTTGTAATGAATGTCATCCACATAAAATGAAATTGCACCAAGACGATGTTTGATATGATGAGCAAGAATATGCAAACCGGGAATCTTTAACATTTCTTTGAAAGCAATGTTAACCAACTCCTCTTCTCTCTTCCTCATCTTTTCAATATTCATCTCTTCTTTTAGCTTGATACACAACGCAGCTTTTATTGCCTGTAGAAAAGCAGGAGTTCCGCCGTCTTCACGAGCTTCAATGCTTGAAACAAACTTATGTTGACCCCAGGGATTTGTCCAGTCAACTGTTCCGCCGCCGGGTTGATCAGGAACTTTGTTTTTATAAAGCTGTGAATCGAAAATCAAAACTCCCGAAGAACCCGGACCGCCAAGAAATTTATGGGGAGAAAAATAAATCGCATCCAACTTTTCTAATGGATCGGATGGATGCATATCAATTTTTACGTAAGGAGCTGAGCAGGCAAAATCAATAAAACAATATCCGTCGTGTTTGTGGACAATCCTTGCAAGTTTGTAATAAGGTGGTTCAATGCCTGTAACATTTGAACAAGCGGAGAATGCACCTATTTTGAGTTGACGGTTTTTGTATTTGATTAATAATCTTTCCAGATCATTTTCATCAACCAAACCTTCTTCAGTTGGAGCAATTACGATTACATCTGCAATTGTCTCCAGCCAGGTAGTGTGGTTTGAGTGATGTTCTATATGAGTGACAAAAACTATCGGACGAAGTTCTTCGGGAAGTTTAAGATAGTCTTTTAACTGTTCAGGAACTTTTAAACCAAGTAATCGTTGAAGTTTGCAGATTACTCCTGTCATTCCCGAACCAGTAGTAATTATCACATCATCTTTGCCAGCATTGCAATGTTTCTTAATAATTTCGTGAGCTTCGTGGTAAGCGTGAGTCATTGAAGTACCGGTTTCACTCGCTTCTGAGTGAGTGTTGCCGACAAGCGGTCCGAATACTTCGCTTATTTTTTCCTCGATTGGTTTATACAAACGACCGCTTGCAATCCAGTCGGCATAAACAATTCTCTTTTCACCATAAGGTGAAGTGAAAGTTTTATGGTAGCCTACAATATTTTCTCTGAATTGACCGAAATATTCTTCCAAGTTTTTCATTGACTATTATTCAACTTTTTATCTTTTGGTATGTGAATATAATGATTTGAGAAAAGCAAAGCATCACTAATAAATGGTATTGCCATTCATTTGTATAAACTGTTTCCTGAGAGTTCGATTTTCGGTATTTTTGAATTAAATACAACTCAAATTATTTATGAAATATTTAATCGGCATAGACGGCGGCGGAACGAAGACAGATAGCGCAATTACGGATTTGTCAGGAAATATTATTCATCAGACAACCGGAAAGGCCTCAAATTTTCTGGTTGTAGGGATTGAGGAAGCGGTTGAGAATATATTCGCTTTAATAGAAGAGAATCTTTTTAAACTTGAGGGTGATTTTGCAGATGTGAAACAGATTGTAATTGGTGCAGCCGGTGCCGGTAGAAAAGAAGATGCGCAATTACTTGAAAAAAGTTTCCAAGATTACGCAGATCAACAGGGAGTTCATTTTAAAGGTGTCAAAGTTGTAAGCGATGCTCATATTGCACTCGAAGGTGCTTTCCCAAATTCAGCAGGATGTATTTTAATTGCTGGCACAGGTTCAATTCTTTTCGGCAAAGATGAAAAAGGAATCATCCATCGTGTTGGTGGTTTTGGCAGACTAATCGGAGATGAAGGCAGCGGTTACTCAATCGGTAGAAAAGCCTTAAATGCAGTTTCAAAAGCTTCGGATGGCAGAGGTGAAGAAACGATGATCTCGGAATTGCTAGATGCTAAAATGAATCACAACACTTCTAAAAATATCATCAACAAAGTTTACAATGAAAATCTTGATGTCGCATCAGTTGCAAAAATTGTAATCGAAGCAGCAGAAGAAGGCGATCCTATCGCAGAAAATATTCTCGAAGAAGAAGCTGATGAATTAGTCCTTCACATCAGATCATTAATATATAAAATTCAGACAAGCAACCTCAACGTAGCTTTTTCAGGCAGCTTGATTGATAATAAAAATTTCTACTCAGATTTACTCAAGAACAAAATCAAATCAACTTTACCGAACGTTAAAGTAGTTAAGCCTGCAAACCCTCCCGTAAGCGGAGCAATTCTCTTCGCCAAAAGATTAGCGTCCACCTGAGACGGACAAGGATGAAAAGCAAAAAAAAAGAAAGAAATCCTTGGCTGTGGGTACCCTCTCTCTATCTCGCTGAAGGTCTTCCTTATGTTGTTGTGATGACAGTTTCTGTCATTATGTATAAACGACTAAATATTTCCAACACTGAAATTGCACTTTACACAAGCTGGCTTTATTTGCCTTGGGTGATAAAACCTTTTTGGAGTCCTGTTGTTGACCTGTTGAAGACAAAAAGATTTTGGATAATAATTATGCAGCTTTTTATTGGTGCAGGACTTGCTGGGGTTGCATTCACACTTTCAACAGAAAAATTCATTCAATATACACTTGCATTCTTCTGGTTGCTAGCTTTCAGTTCATCTACTCACGATATCGCTGCTGATGGTTTTTATATGCTTGGTTTGAAGCAGCATCAGCAAGCATATTTTGTAGGTATAAGATCCACATTTTATAGAATTGCAATGTTATCAGGACAGGGATTGCTTGTCATCCTTACCGGACATCTGGAAGAGACTTCCGGTAAAATTTATTTCGCCTGGCAAATCACTTTCTTAATTCTTGCAGCTTTATTTTTTCTGTTTTTCATTTATCATTTATTTATTCTTCCCAAACCAAACGCTGATTCAACAAGAGAGAAAGTCGAACTCAAACACTTCATTAATGAATTTGTAAGAACTTTTATTTCATTCTTCAGGAAGAAAGAAATTATAATTATTGTTTTATTTATACTTCTCTATCGTTTTGCCGAAGCACAGCTTGTTAAAATGGCATCTCCTTTTTTACTAGATAGCAAAGAAGTTGGTGGGCTCGCACTCACCACCAGTCAGGTTGGATTTGTTTATGGAACTGTGGGAATAATTGCACTTTCTCTTGGAGGAATTTTGGGTGGAATTGCTGCATCAAGACAAGGATTAAAATTCTGGATCTGGTGGATGCTGATCGCAATCAACTTACCCGATTTAGTTTATGTTTACCTCGCTGCGACGCAGACATCAAATTTTATTTTAATAAATATTTGTGTGGCGGTTGAACAGTTTGGTTACGGTTTTGGTTTTACTGCATTTATGCTTTATCTCATTTACGTTTCTGAAGGAGAATACAAAACTGCTCATTATGCAATTGCAACAGGATTGATGGCTCTCGGAATGATGTTACCTGGAATGATCAGCGGATGGATACAGGAACAGGTCGGCTACCTGAATTTTTTCATCTGGGTTTGCATTTCTACAATTCCAGCATTCGTAATAACAAAGTTTATCAAGATTGATCCTGAATTCGGAAAGAAAAAAATAAACACCTAATGTCATTCTGGAGATGTCCTGCACTGGCAGGACGAGTCCAGAATCTGTCTATGAAAATAAACTTTGATTCCGGACAAGCCGGAATGACAATTCAATACTTCT
>CAZLJI010000172.1:0-5849 GCA_964559565.1 uncultured Ignavibacteriaceae bacterium
GTAAGAAGGAAGGATTTACTTCGTTCGATGATCTTGAAATTATTCTCAAAGATTGTAAAGTTGATATAATTGTTCTTGCTGGATTTCTGAAATTAATTCCAGAGAATTTTGTAAGAGCATTTCGCAACAGGATCATCAATATCCATCCTGCTCTTTTACCATCGTTCGGTGGTCCTGGTATGTATGGATCAAATGTACATCGGGCAGTTTTTGAGTCCTCTGCCCAGGTCTCTGGAGCTTCGGTTCATTTTGTGGATGAAACTTACGACACAGGCAGAATTATTGCTCAGCGATGCGTAGATATTTCTGATGTAAATTCACCGGAGGAAATTGCCGAACGTGTCCTTAACATTGAACACCAGCTCTTACCGTATGTGATTGAAAAAATAGCACTTGGCAAAGTCTTTGTTGATAATAATAGGGTAAGAGTCGAGACTTAATTTTATTCACCCAAACCTCATATGATGCATTGAAAAAATTAGCACTAATTAGCGTTTTTGATAAAACAGGGATAATTGAATTCGCAAAAGGTTTAAAGGATAGCGGATTTGATATCATTGCTACCGGTAATACTTTCAGGCTTCTTACTGAAAATGGAATTCAGGTCACTGAAATAAGGGACTTAACCGGCTTCCCCGAGATCTTCCACGGCAGAGTAAAAACCCTTCATCCAAAAATCAGCGGCGGAATTCTAATGAGACGAGATAATCCATCTGACTTTAAAGAAGCTGAAGAAAATGGTATTTCCCCGATTGAAGTAGTTTGCGTAAATCTCTATCCTTTCAAAGAAGTGGCGAAAAATCCTGATTCTGATCTTGATTCTTTGATTGAGAATATTGACATCGGTGGACCAACAATGATAAGAGCTGCTGCAAAAAATAATAAATTTGTTTCTGTCCTAACAAATCCAGAGCAATATGATCATTTTTTGCAAGAGTTGAAAACCGGAAGCATAAGTCAGGATACAAAAAAGCGACTTGCAATTGATGCATTTGCTCAAACAGCTGATTATGATTCGTACATTGTAAACTCACTCCAGCTAAAGATGAATGTTAACTCAAATTATTTTAACAGAAGTTTTAAACTTGCTTCATCACTTCGATATGGTGAGAATCCGCATCAGAAAGCTGGAGTTTATGGAGAGTTCTATGATAACTTTGAGTTTATTCATGGAAAAGAACTTTCATACAATAATATTTTAGATTTAGTATCTGCAGTTGAATTAGTTGAAAACCTTGGAGACAATTCCTGTAGCATCATCAAACATAATAACCCTGCTGGTGCTGCAATCGGCAAAGATTCTTTTGATGCGTACTCCAAAGCATTGAAATGTGATCCTGTTTCTTCTTTCGGTGGAATAGTTGCATTCACTTCTGTGGTTGATGAAAAACTTGCTGAAAAGTTAAATGAAATTTTCCTTGAAGTTGTTTGCGCACCCGAATACACTGAGGGAGCGATATCAATCCTAAAAAAGAAAAAAGATAGAAGACTTCTCAAGCAGAAAAAATCAATCTTAAATGAAAGATTCAGTTTTCGATCCATTCCGGGAGGTGCAATTGTTCAGGATAACGATTTGATGAATTTGGATGAGACGAAATGGGAAACTATTACAGACAAAAAGCCTTCAGCTTCTGAATTAGAAGATTTAAAGTTTGCATGGAAAATTGCTAAATACACAAAATCAAATGCGATTGTATTTGTGAAAGATAGAGCTACACTTGGTGTTGGTGCTGGACAGATGTCAAGAATTGATTCAGCTAAAATCGCAAAGATGAAAGCAGAAGAGCACGGCCTAGATTTGAAAGGTTCTGTTGCAGCCTCGGATGCATTTTTCCCTTTTGCAGATGGTTTAATTGAAATTGTAAATTGTGGTGCTGTCTCTGTTATACAACCCGGTGGATCAGTCAGAGACCAGGAAGTGATTGAAGCCGCCAACCAGAGAAATATCTCGATGGTTTTTACAGGAATAAGGCACTTTAAACATTAAGAGGACATATGGGCATTTTTGATTTTTTTTCTACGGACATTGCAATCGATCTCGGCACAGCTAATACTTTAATTTATGTTAAAGGTAAAGGTATCGTTCTTAACGAACCCTCAATCGTTGCATTTGATAAAAGCTCAAAAAGGATAATTGCACTTGGGAACAAAGCTAAAGAGATGCAGGGCAGGGAGCACAAAGAAATTAAAGTAACTCGTCCTATGCGTGATGGTGTGATAGCAGATTTTGAAATTGCAGAAGGAATGATAAGAGCATTCATTAAAAGAGTTAAGGCTGGTGCATTGAGTAGCCGACGAATTGTTGTTGCTGTTCCAAGCGGTGTAACTGAAGTTGAAAAGCGGGCAGTAAGAGACAGCGCTGAACATGCAGGAGCAAAGGAAGTTCATCTAGTAGCTGAACCGATGGCTGCTGCTATTGGAATTGGAATCGATGTTCACGCTCCTGTCGGAAATATGATTATTGATATCGGTGGTGGTACTACTGAAATTGCTGTAATTGCTTTGTCGGGTATCGTGAATGAAGAATCAATCAGAATTGCGGGCGATGAAATGAACTATGCGATCATGCAATTCTTCAAAAGAAATCATAATATTCTAATTGGAGAAAGAACTGCTGAAGCAATTAAATGTGAAGTCGGTTCCGCTGTTCCCTTGAAAGAAGAAATTACAATCCAGGTTAAAGGAAGAGATCTCGTTGGAGGAATTCCAAAAACAACTGAAGTCAGTTCAGTTGAGATTCGCGAAGCTCTTAACGAAGCGATCACTCAAATCGTAAATACAGTAAGACAAACGCTGGAGCGTACACCTCCCGAGTTATCTGCAGACATTCTGGATAGAGGAGTTATGTTAACTGGTGGTGGAGCACTGCTTAAAGGACTTGATGAACGAATAAAAATGGAAACCAATTTACCTGTTCATATCGCCGATGACCCATTGACCGCTGTGGCCAGAGGTGCAGGAAAAATTATCGAAAATCTTAATGAGTATTCAAAGGTTCTTATTCGTAACAGAAGATATTAATGCTCAAGCTGCTTTCAAATGTTTGGAATCAATTCAGGGAATATCTTGTTCTTGTTTCACTAGTCATCATCAGCCTTTCACTTCTTACTCAAAATAATAATCCGCAGGTACAAAAAGTCAGAGCTGTGGCGTTTGGAAGCTTTGCAACTGTTACTTCCGTTTTCTATGACGTGTTCAATATAACTCAGCTAAAAAATGAGAACCAGGTTTTAAGAAAACTAAATGCTGAAATGATGATTAATCTAAGCATGTTAAGAGAGCAGGGTATTCTTAATAGAGAACTTCAGGGAATGCTTGGAATGAAAGACACTGCATCACTACCACTATTTCCTGCAACCATTGTATCAAAGTCCCTCTCTATTACTCAGAATACAATAACAATTAATGCTGGCAATACTAATGGAATAAAACCAGGTATGCCTGTGCTCAGCTATCGTGGGTTAGTTGGAATAATCCAAACCTGTTCAGAAAATTTTTCAATTGCCCGAACTATTAAAAATGTTGACCTTAAACTGACTGTCAAGAATGAAAATAAGCGATTGAATGGAATAATGAAATGGGATGGCGAGAAATTGGTGATTGTTGATGTTCCAAGAACCTTCGATTTCGATGTCGGGGATAGAATAGTAACTTCCGAGATAAGTTCAATAATTCCCGTACCTATTCCGGTCGGAATTGTTTCAAATATCGAAGAGGATAAAACCGGTTTGTTAAACCTAATTCACATTAAACCATTTGAGGAAGTTCTCAGTGTTGAAAATGTTTTTATTTTGATGATGGTGGGGAATACAGAAAAAAATAATCTTGAACTAAATTTTTATAACAGGTGATGAAACTTAAATATTTCACGCCTTTAATAGTTTTCATTCCTGTAGTATTAATTCAACTTACAGTTGTTCCATTCATTTCAGTTCAGGGAGTTGTTCCGAATCTTCTATTGATCGCAGTCGTATATTTTTCAATCTCAAATGGTCAAATATTTGGGACAGTTACAGGAGCCTCGTACGGTTTGCTTTTTGACTTAATCTCCGGAAATTTAGTAGGCAGTAATATGCTTTCGCAAACAGTTGCTGGTTTTATTGCAGGATATTTCTCGAGTGAAACAAGAAGAGAAAAGTATCTTTATACTTATTCCTTCACACTAGTAGTCTTGATAAGTGCACTTGTTGATGCAATTATTTTTTCTTTTTTTTCTGTGATGGATTTTAATACAAATTTTTTACAGGCTTTGTTTAACCATGCACTATTGCCTTCAATATATACTTCGATTGTAAGTATTTTGATAGTTATTATACCTTATAAAAGGGCTTTTGATTGAAGACTGAAAAATTCGGCTCATTAAAACGAAGAGCTATAATTTATGCTTTGATTATCGGAACTGTGATAGTTCTTGCTGGAAGATTATTCCAAATGCAAATTCTGCAAAGAATAGAATACGATATGAAGGCAACTGATAATAGTATCAAAAGTATAGAACTTCAGCCTCTTCGAGGAATATTCTATGATAGAAATTATAAAGTATTAGTAAGTAATGTACCTGCGTATACTATAAGAATTACGCCTGCTTATTACGATACCAGTCTTAATAAAATTCTGGAAACAGTAATAGGTACTGAACCTGGTTATATTAAAAATCTTTTACAAAAAAACAGAATCTATTCAAAATTTCTACCGGTAAAAGTAAGACGTGGGATTGACTTTAAAGCAATTGCATGGTTTGAAGAGAACTCAGAACATCTTACTGGCGTCGATTACATAATTGAGATGCAAAGATTTTATCCGGAAGGAATTATTGCTTCTCATGCTTTTGGTTACACAAAGGAAATCTCTCCAGATCAACTTGCGAAGCAAAAGGATTTATACAAACCCGGAGATTATGTTGGACACAGTGGGATTGAAAAGAACTACGAAAAATTTATCAGCGGAAAAAAAGGATTTAGATATGTTTTAGTTGATTCCAGGCAGCGTCAGATAAGCAGATACCATGAAGGGAGAGAGGATATACAACCAATAAAAGGGAATGACCTTGTATTAAGCCTGGAAGCTTCTGCTCAAAAAATTGCTGAACAGGAATTTAAAGGCAAGAGAGGTGCACTAGTTGCAATTGAACCAACATCAGGTGAAATTATTGCAGTAGTAAGTTCACCTGATTATGATCTTAATCGGTTTTCATATTTTACTCCCAAAACTTTCTTAGACAGCATTTACAGCGATCCATTTACGCCATTATTCAACCGTGCGACGATGTCGATTCATTCACCTGGGTCTACTTTCAAAATGTTATCAGCACTTGCGGCTCTTGATATGGGATTAATTACTACCTCGTTTATGACCACTTGCGGTGGTGGATTTACTTTTGGGAGGTTTTTTAAATGTCACGGCAATCATGGAACTATTAATGTAGTTACTGCAATTGAAAAATCCTGCAATACATTTTTTTATAAACTAATCTATAAGATTGGAATAGATAAGTGGAAAGAGTATGCATCAAGATTTGGATTCGGCAGTGCTACAGGATCAGATTTATTAGAGGAAGTACCCGGTTTAATTCCCGATGAAAATTATTATAAGAAAATATATGGAGAGAACTGGCCGCGAAGCATTATGGCAAGTCTTGGAATTGGTCAGGGAGAAGTTAGCGTAACGCCTTTACAACTTGCTCTTTATGCTAGCCTCATTGCAAATGATGGTAAGTCAAAAACACCACATGTGGTTAGAGGTTATATTGATGATGCTACAGAAAAACTCGTCCCACTTGAATACAAAGAAATTAGTACAGGTGTTAGTCAGTCAGCATTTGATATAGTTAAAGAAGCAATGTTTTTGGT
>CAZLJI010000173.1:0-5842 GCA_964559565.1 uncultured Ignavibacteriaceae bacterium
ATCTGTTCAACCTGGTCATTTAATTTATTTCGTGCTATCAAATGAAGAATAACTTCAGTATCACTGGTTGTTTGGAAAATTGAACCTTCATTTACCAATTCTTCCCGAATTTCTCTTGCATTTGTAAGATTGCCATTGTGTGCTACCGCGAGATTGCCAAGTCTGTAATTAACTATAAATGGTTGAATATTTTTTATCGATTGAGCTGACCCTGTAGTAGAATACCTGTTGTGGCCGATTGCTACTTCTCCAATAAGCTTATTCTGAAAAATTTCATGATCATCAAAAACCTCTGTGACCAGTCCTTCACCTTTGTGGATAGAAAAAACCGGATTTCCTTTTTGACTAATGCTCTTCGTTACAATTCCGCAAGCTTCCTGTCCTCTGTGCTGAAGTGCGTGTAATCCGTAGTATGTTTCAAGTGAGGCATTGTATGAGCCGTAAATTCCGAATACGCCGCAATTGCAGGTTGGTTTCTCTCTTTGAAGATTAAATTGCATAACTTAAAATATAATGGTTGATGGAAAATTAAAGGTCAAATTTATATATACATGATGAATTAACAGAATGAAGAGTTTACAAAAAAGCTCAAACCAAGTTGAGCTGAGTGGTGTCGGAACGGGGGGATTTGAACCCCCGACCACCTGAACCCCATTCAGGTACGCTACCGGGCTGCGCCACGTTCCGAGTTTTATATTTTTTTGAGAAGGAGGTTTAAAAAATTTCTTATCTCTTCGAGGTCTTCTTTAATTGAGGAGTTATTCTTTTCAACTTCTACAATAGTATTAGATTCGTTATGTACTTTCTTTTCCTTTACTTCAATGACGGTCTTCTTTTCCTGCTCATAATCCTCAAGTATTTTTTTTGCACCTTCTATGGTATACTTTTTTTCTCTCAGCAACTCTTTTATGTAGAGGATAAGTCTAATATCTTTGTTTGTGTATATTCGATTACCAGCTCTATTCTTTTGAGGACTGAGCAGTTCGAACTCAGTTTCCCAGTAACGAAGCACGTATTGCTCAATGTCAGTAATTTTACTTACTTCACTGATGGAGTAGTATAACTTCTTTATTGATAGGTCTCGCATACTCTTTATGAAAAATTATGTAATAAACTTAAGCAATCCATCTTAAATTATCAATATTAGAGGGGTCTTATAAGTATTAACTTTAAGGATAGATGATAAGTTCTTATAAATGAATTATGAGCTGTTTTGCTTTATTTCTGTCAAAGATTTCAACTTTGACAAAATTAACTTACTTTACTAAAATCTCTTCAGGAAATAATTTTCTCCAGAAGATAGATTGCAGCAAGATAACTTTTCTCTCTAAAACCACTAATGTAACCACTACAACTTGAAGCAGTTAGCATATTATGTCTAAAAGTTTCCCGAGATGCTAAATTTGAAAGATGAACTTCAATTTTTGGAATAGAACAGATTTCCAGTGCATCCTTAATTGCAACAGATGAATGAGAATATCCTCCAGGGTTTATTATCAAACCATCGAAAGAATTTGAAGCTGATTGTATTTTATTTATTAACTCTCCTTCTAGATTGCTCTGAAAAAACTCGAACTGATGATCGGGAAATTCCTTTCTTACTTTTACTTCTATTTCGGTTACTGAAAATGATCCGTAATGTTCATCAGTTCTTTTATCAAGCAAATTCAAATTAGGTCCGTTTAGAATTAATACTTTCATGATATCGCCGCCATTTCATCAATTATTTCTCTGACTCTTGGAGTTAGGTAAATACTATCAATGCCCAATTCTTTCAAAGCGGTTGATAGAATCATAACTTTTTTCTGGACATTGGTCATTTTATTTATGACTATAACTTTTTTATCGTGAATAATACAATAACCGCCTTTAAAGTCACCCTTTTCAAATCTTACACTTGCTCCAAGCTGATCGGCTACTGATTTTAGCTCCTGAAGAATTTCTTCAAATTCTTTTTCTTTAATTTTCATCTGTGGCTTCTAGAGTAAATGGCTTAAATACTAAAAAATATGGTATGGTAAGATAACTCAAGACTAGTATAATTGGAAAACTGCTGAGATTACTCATTCTTTCAATGATAAGTGACAGGATTTGTTCTGAACCAAATTGCTCATTCATAAACAAGACTATCAATTTGTAATCAATCATTAAAAGCAGAGATTCTAAAGGAAGGGTTAAATAAATAATTAAAGTAACGATTAGTAACCAGCCATTCTTCTTCAGTTTTATCCTGGATGAAATCAGAAATACTGTAAATGCAATTATCATTACTATGTAGGAGTAGAATGTTAAATTAACCATTGGAAAAATAGTATGAAATATTACAGAAAGATTTGCATCATTCAGATAATTCTTTAAAGCAAATTCTGTTTCTTCAAACATTTGAAATGTAGTCAATAGTCTTGCAACGTAAGCTCCAAACCAAATGCTGCCAGCGGTTAAAGCCAGGTAACCAAACACTGAGGAAAGATTACTATTCTTTTTCATTTAAATTTCCGTTTGTTAATTTAAAATTAAAAAAAAATTATGACTATTGCTTCTATAGATATTGGAACTAATACTGTGTTACTTCTAATTGCTTATGTTGATCCAGTCACCCGAAAGATTATCCCTTTAATTAACGAGTATCGTATGCCGAGGATCGGTCAAGGAACTAAACAAACTGGAAGAATAAGCCAGGAAAGATTAATACTTCTTTATGATGTTTTGAATGACTATAAAAGTATCATCAATGGCTGCAATTGCGAGAAAGTTATAGTAACTGGAACTAATGCATTCAGAATGGCGCATAACACACCTGAAATTAAAGATGATATAAAAAAAATATTCAACTTTGATCTAAATGTTATTTCGGGTGAGGATGAAGCAGTATATGCATTCTTCGGTGCAATTTCTGATTTAGATGAACATTCATCGTCCTTGGTAATTGATGTTGGAGGCAGCAGCACTGAAATAATACTTGGTGAAGGATTGAACATCATATTTAAGAAAAGTTTACAAATAGGTTCAGTCAGTGCTACTGAGCAGCATTTCAAAAGCGCTCCTCCAACCAGAGAAAGACAAGATAACTTTATCGCAGATCTAAAAAAACTATTTACATCCTTTGATAAACCAATCATTCCTAAAAAAGTTATTGCTATTGCCGGAACTGCAACGACTCTTGCTTGTATGAAACTAGGATTAAAGGACTTTGATGAGAAAAAAGTTGAGAGAAGTAGAATTACTATTCAAGATATGAGAAATATTATTGGAGAGTTAAGTACAATAACAGCATCAGAAATTCTTGATAGATATGGACAAGTGATGGAAGGACGTGAAGATATAATATTTGCCGGAGCATTCATACTTTATCAATTTATGGAATTCTTTGAAATAGATAATATTCTCATTAGCACTCGTGGAATCAGGTATGGTGCGATTGTTAAACATCTGCAAAGTTCAATTAGGGATTGACATTTTGAATAATTGTGTATTCAGCATTTTCAGATAAATCGGGGTAATCAAGTGTGAAATGTAATCCCCTGCTTTCCTTCCTTTGTAGCGCTGATTTAATTATTATCTGCGCGCAAGCTACGAGGTTTCTCAATTCAAGCAGTTCTGAAAATACCTTAGTTCGTTTGTAAAAATCTTCAACCTCTTCATAAATAATATGAATTCTCTTCACGGCTCTCTCTAATCTTTGATTACTTCTAACTATACTTACATAATCCCACATTGCGGATTTAACTTCCTTGTAATTATGAGAGATGAGCACGTTTTCGTCAGTCGTTAATGTTCCTGAATCATCCCAATCAGGAATCTCTGGAAAAATATCATTATGTTCTTTTAGGAAGATCTTTAAATCTAATGCCACTCTATTCGCGAATACAACCGCTTCAAGAAGCGAATTGCTTGCAAGACGATTTGCACCGTGGACACCAGTCATAGTAACTTCACCACAAGCGTAAAGACCCTTTAATGAAGTTCTTGCAAATACATCTACCATAACACCACCACAGGAATAGTGCGCAGCCGGTACAACAGGAATCGGCTCCTTAGTGATATTTATTCCAAGTTTTAAACAATGCTCGAAAATATTGGGGAAATGACTTTTAATTTCATCACTTTTCTTATGAGTAATATCAAGTAGAACGAATTCATCACCGCTTTTCTTAAGTTCCGAATCTATTGCCCGCGCTACTATATCTCTTGGTGCAAGTTCCTTTCGTTCATCATATTTTATCATAAATTCAATTCCACTTTTAGTTAAAAGTTTTCCACCAAAACCTCTAACAGCTTCGCTGATAAGAAATGATTGCTCACCGGAAAATTCGCTTGATTTTCTATATAGAGATGTTGGATGAAATTGAATAAATTCCATATTTGCAAGCTTTGCTCCCGCACGATAAGACATTGCTATTCCATCTCCTGTTGCTATTTGTGGATTAGTTGTGTGCAAATAAACCTGGCCCACTCCACCAGTAGCCAACAATGTAGCTTTGGAAGAAATCTTTATTACTGAACCATTATGAACATCGAGAACGTAAGCACCCCAGCAAGTTCTGTTTTGAAGAGTTGAAGATCTCAATTGTTTGATATTGTGTTCTGTTATCAAATCAATTGCTATAGTGTTCTCTATAACCTTTATGTTTTTTAATGAGTTAATTTTTGTAACTAATGCAGATTCGATTTCTTTACCTGTCAAATCTTTGGCGTGTACAATTCTTGGTTCAGAATGTCCTCCTTCTAAAGCAAGGTCAAGACGACCTTCCTTTTTTGAAAAGTTCGTTCCTATTTCGATCAAGTCTTTTATTCGATCCGGCCCTTCTTCGACCATAATTCTTACCATCATTTCATTACATAATCCTGCTCCGGCAATAAGCGTGTCCTGAATATGCTTGTCAAAAGAGTCATTCTTTGAAATTACCGATGCAATACCGCCCTGAGCATAATTTGTATTTGATTCATTTTTATCTTTCTTCGTTACCAGAACAACATCTGCAAACTCGGAAATTTTCAGTGCTGCAAACAAGCCAGCTATTCCGCTTCCAATTATCAGAACATCAGTGGTGATAGAAGAATTATTCATTTGTCTTCATTTAATATTTTATTAAAAATGTCTATGAAATTGTCGATATTTTCTTTCGTCGAGATTAGTGGCGGAAGAATTCGCAAAACGTTTTCATTAGTGCAATTAACCAATATTCCATTTTCACGGAATTTATTAACTAATCCATCACAAGAACTAAATAATTCAACACCAATCATAAATCCTAATCCCCTAACATCTACGATTTTATCAGGATATTTTTTAAGCAGTAAGTTTAATTCAGATTTGAAGTAATTACCAAGATTTGCAACATTTTTCACTAATTCGTTTTCGAAAACTTCATAAACTACTTCCAATCCTGCGGCACAGGCAACAGGATTACCTCCAAACGTACTGCCATGATCTCCTTGCTTAAATATATCATCGAATTTTTTATTTGTTATTAAAGCACCGAGAGGTAATCCGCCACCAATTGCTTTGGCCACTATTACCAAGTCAGGTTCAATATTATAGTGCTGATATGCAAATGGTTTCCCTGTCCTGCCTATTCCACTTTGAACTTCATCAGCAACAAGGGCAAAACTAAATTTATTTCGAAACTCGTCAATCTTTTCAACAAATTGATTTGATGCAATTTGAATTCCCCCTTCTCCCTGGATACATTCTATATAAATGGCTGCTGTATTTGCGTCAACATTATTCTCGAGTAATTCAATATTATTCAATTCTAATTGAAAAATATTCGGCAGAAGTGGTGAAAAAAATTTTTTGTATTTAAAAATTTATCTATATCTAGCTGTGTGACTTCTTTTG
>CAZLJI010000174.1:0-5832 GCA_964559565.1 uncultured Ignavibacteriaceae bacterium
TTCCCATAATCAGTTTTAACTTTAATCCGTTTAGAACTCATTGTAAATCCTTCATTGATTGATGCGACAAAAATATTGAAAAATGAATAAAGATAGGAATGATTAATCAGAGTAAATGTTTTTCAGCAGAACAGATTAGAATGCGCAAAGAATATTTGTGAAGATCAATATCGACTCAGAAGTTCTGTATCCTTTTATCTAAGACCGCTTAAAAATCCATTCACAGCATCGATAAACTTTTTAGGTTCTTCAAGATGTGTATTATGACCAGCTGTTGAGATAATTTTATGTTTGACAGATGGTGATAATTTTTTAAAGTTTTGATTTATTTGCGTAAACTTTTCATCGAGTCCACCTGTTATTAAGAAAGTGGGAATTTTTAGTTTCACTGATTCAGATGCGAGATAGGGCATGACTCCAGTGCCAAAACCTCTTAACGAATTAGCCAAACCTGTTTTAGAATTTTTTGCTTTTTCTTCTTTGATATCCTTCAATTTATTATTTGAAAATCTTCTCAAAGTTCCGAACAATTCCTGATCAAGCCACATCGCAGCAAAATCTTCAAGACTATTATTTTCAATGTAAGTTGCAAGCTCTTCATCACTTTTTCTTCTTGCTTCTTTCTCTTTTTGATTTTTAATCCCTGGAGATGCACTTTCAAGAATAAGTCCCTTCACAATATTTGGTTTTGCGATGGCAAAATTCAATGCAACTCTTCCTCCCATTGAATATCCGCAAAGTGTAACTTCTTTGAGTCTTAAGTGATTGATTACTTGTTCAATCTGATTGGCAAGTGAATCACCCATATAATAATTAACCGAAGTTGGTGAGCTGCTTTTACCATGTCCGATCAAATCAAGCGCAGATTTATTGAAACGTTTATCAATTTTTTGAACCACATCTTTCCAGTCGTTTGATGAACCGGTAAAGCCATGAAGGAACAGGATTGTTTTTTTTGAGGCATCAAATTCTGAGAGGTGCTCAACATTTAGTTTTATGCTTTCGTACTGAATGATCATATCACAAACTCTTTATTTAAATTTTTCTTTACTTCATTAAAATATTTATTACGCAGTTCGGCCGACTTCACTGCATTTGTCTGGATTTCTAACACCGAAGAGGAATTTTTATTCAAACTTTTAATCATATATGATTGAAGTTGGCTTCGATTGGTAATTAATTGATAGTTAATTCCAAATGATTTTACCATCGAACCGAGCTCAAGATTGTGCGGCGTAATAAAATATTCTCCGAATCGTTTTACTTTTCCAGCGATTGGAAGAGACTGAAAAATTCCGCCACCATTATTATTTATTACAATTATTATAAGTGGTACTGAATATTTAGAAGCAATTGAAAGCGCATTTAAATCATGCAGAAAAGAAAGATCTCCCGTGATTAGAACAGTTAGCTTTTTGTTCAACACTATCCCGAATGCTGTTGAAGTAATACCATCAATACCGCTTGCACCTCGATTGAAAAAAATATCGAATCTCTTTGCTGTTCTATTGAAAAAATTATCCAGGTCTCTTACAGGCAAACTATTCCCAATAAAAATATGACTTGCAGAAGGGACGGTATTAAAAATTTCATTAATGATATTAGGCTCATTCGGGAATTTTGCCTTCTTAATAATTCCGGTTTTAACTTTTTCACTTACTTCTTCTGCATAAATAAAATCTCTTAGCCAGCTTGATTTGTGCCTGGTATTATTTTTCAGTTTGATGCTTGATAATAAATTCTCACAGAATGTCTTTGGCTCATAGGCTAATATTGCTTTAGCATTTCTTGATGGATCGAATTTATCACCGTATTTATTAATTAAGTATCTATCCGCATTTGTTTTTTCCAAAAAATTCTCAAGCACAGATGAAGTCGGTGTTCTTCCGAATTGAAGAATAATATCTGGTTCGTGATTTGTAACAAAATTTTCTGATTTAAGAATTGAATTAAAATTCGAAATAATGTTTTTATCTTTTTTACCACCGTTACATCTTAGCTGTGAAAGTCCATCTGCAAATACCGGGTACTTAAGTAATATAGAAAGTTTTTTTAAACCTTTAATCAATTCCCGATCATACTCCATCGGTCCAGCGATGATTATTCCTTTTTCTTTTTCGACTAATTCATCCGTCAATCTTCCAAACGCTTTAGCTAATCCATAACCTGTTCTATTATGATCTAACGATTTATTATTAGTGATTTGCTGCGGTTTTTGTTGAAAAATATTTTTGCTTATTTCATCAGTATATGAAAATGGTTCTAAAGGTTTTCTGAAGGGAAAATTAAGATGAACAGGACCTCGATCTTCAATTAAGCTTATATGATATGCTTTGATTGCAATTTTCTGCAGATGATAAAAACCGGTTTCACCAATTGATGGCAAGCCAAGGTCCCTAAACCATCTGATATGATTTTTAAAAATGTTGTGCTGATTAATAGTTTGATTGGCTCCAGTTCCAATCAGCTCAGCTGGACGGTCTGCTGTACAAATAATCAAAGGAGTGCGCTGGTGATAAGCTTCAATAATTGCAGGAAATAATTCAGCAACCGCTGTTCCTGAAGTTGTTACAACAATAACCGGTTTGTTTGTTGACTTTGCTAAACCGAGTGCAAAAAAGGCAGAACTTCTTTCGTCAATATTAACAAAGGATTTTATTTTTCTGTTCTTTGACAAAACGTACGTCAGCGGCGTGCTTCTTGAACCGGGAGAGATGCAAGCATAGCGAACGCCGAGCGAAGCAAGCTGGTCAATAAAAATTTGCGCCCAAAGGATATTTCTATTTACTTTTATTTTCATCAGTGAATAATGATAAAATAGTATTTAGTTTTAAATTGGTTTCCAGAAATTCCTCATCTGCATCAAAATTCTTCACCAAACCTGCACCTGCAAAAGCTGTAACTCTATTTTCTCTGACCAGAGCAGAACGGATTGAAACAGCCAATTCGCAATTGCCGTCAAAATCCAAAATTCCAACCAATCCTGAATAAAGTCCTCTATCGTGGGATTCAAATTTTCCTATCAGGTCTTTAGCTATTTCTTTCGGAACACCACAAACTGCAGGGGTAGGGAATAATTCATCAATTAGCTTAAATAAATTTTCTTTTGAATTGAGTTCAGCAGAAATCCTGGTAATAAGATGCTGAATGTTATCCAGCTTTCTGATTTGTTTTTCCTCAATAATTCGAACATTATTTGAGTGTTTGATAAGAATATCTGAAATAAAATCACTCACAAATAAATGTTCCTTTTGATTTTTTTCACTTGACTTTAGTGATCTTTCAAATTGGAAATCAGATTCAGATTTTTCGCCGCGAGGTGCTGAGCCGGCAACCGATTCTACCTCGGCAATATTTTCAGATACTTTAAGAAACATTTCAGGTGAAGATCCGAAGAAAACAGAATTATTTTTTTTGATGAAGAATAAATAACAATCGGGAAATCGTTTGAATAATTCATTCAGCAAAATGCTCCAGATTATTGTTGCTTCCAAATTAAAAGAATATGCACGAGATAAAACTAATTTATTAACTGTACCCTCGTTAAGTTCCTTGGATGCCTTTGCTGCTAAGTTTTTCCATTCTACTAATTCATTAATGCCAGATGTTGACTGAATAAATGTTTTTTGAGAAGAAGTTTGAACCAAGTCCTCATTTATTGTCGATAACTTTTCTAATAGTGAAACGAGGTTACGAGTGATAATATCAAAGTTACTTTTGCTATCAAGTACAAAATTGTAGCAGCCTGATACTGCATTGTTTTGAAATGTTAAAAGAAATTTCGGAACGTGAACTCTAAGAGATTCAAAATCACTCCATTCCTCTGATGAACTTTTTTGATCAAACTTGGCTGAACAGCACAGAATAAATCTGTTTGATTCTTTTTTGTCATTCCAATTGGAAATAAAATTGTTATTCCAGTAATCAAAATTATCTGTAAGTGATTTAAAATTATTGATTTTGTTTGAGGTTAGTTCCAAAGCTGAATTCAATCCATAGACTGTGAGTTTTTTATTTGGAGTCCGGAAAAGAAAGATGTCGGATGAGATTTCATTCAGTTTGTCAATGAGTAATAGTGCATCAGTATTTTGAAGCTCAAAGCCAAAGTTGACTAATTGAGGTTCATTAATATTTCTTAAAGTCCCGGCAAACAAATTGAAGTCATTTAATATCTTATCCAAATTTATTTGCATCAGAAGTTTAGGTCATCCTCTATTGTATCTAAAATTCTCAGATAGCTATCGTATCTTTCTTCAGCGATATCATTCTCTTCTACTGCTTGAATTACGGCACATCCAGGTTCATGATGATGTGTACAGGTACTGAATTTACATTTATTAATATATTTTCCGAATTCGATAAAATAATGTCCTAAATCTGACTTTCTTATTCCGTAGGGATCAATCTCCCGTATTCCCGGTGTATCAATAATAAAAGTATTCTCTTCAACCTTTATCATTACTGAAGTAACCGTTGTATGAGTTCCTTTGGAAGAGAACTGACTTACTTCACTGGTTCTAAGATCTAATTCCGGATACATTTTATTTAGCAATGATGATTTTCCCACACCTGAATGTCCCCAAAACAAATTCTTTGCGTTTTTTAATTTTTCTTTCAGCAATGAAATTCCAACATTAGTTTCAGCGCTTGTTAAAATAAATTTATATCCGATCCCTTCATAAAGCTTCTTCCACTCATTGGCAAAATCAGATTGATCTAGATCAATTTTGTTCAGAACTATAATAATATTTAAGTGCGAACTTTCGGCGGCGGCAAGAAATCTATCTAAAACCCGGTTATTAAAATCCGGTGAACTTACGCTTGTTACAACCACAACATTGTCAATGTTAGCAGCAACAACCTGCTCGAGTCTTTCGCCCCTGTAACTGGCTCCGCGTACTTTCGGAAGTTTCCGTGAGAGGTGGTTTTTTCGTTTTCCAATCTTTGTGATTACACCGGAACCATCTTTGTTTAAGTCATATTCAACGCAGTCACCAACTGTAACAAAATCTGTGAAGAATAATTTTTCTTTCTTCATTTCAAAATCTTTTTTGAATTTACCCTTGAGTGAACAGAGAATTTCTTCATCCTGATTTTCGGGGATCAAATAATAATGCTTGCTTTCTATTTTAGTTATTGTGCCTTTTATCTCAGTCTCAAGTTTTAAAAAAATGACTATAAAAAATATAACCTTCCATCATCCATATCAAATGAGCAAGACTTTAATTGCAATGAGAGAGAAATAAAAAAGGGAAGATGAAATCACCTTCCCAACAGATTATACGAGGGGTTTGATTAATTATAATCTTGCTGAAAGGTTGAGAACAATATTATTAACAATTATGTCCTGAAAAGTTCTTGACAGATTAACTCCATAGTTATCGCCAAAATCTTTCCACCAGCCATAACTGTATGCTACATCAATCCCAAATACTGAGTCGATAAGAATTCCCGCACCAAGAGTAAAATATTTTTTATCAAAATCTGAAGGATCCTCAGCATACGGTGATTGCAAATACATTACACCAGCTCGGCCAAAAATTGGAAGATTTGGTAACTTTACTTCGGCACCAAGGTGATAGTCAATTGTAGTTGTAAATAAATCATCAATCTCTTTTTGTCTTGCATCGCGATACTCATAATCAAATCCTTCAGTAAATTCCATTTGAGTATAATCCATAATTTTAACATCACCGGCTAAAGTAATAATCGAAAGACTAGTTGAAGCTCCTAAGGTGTATTCATAGGGTGTTTTTATTTCATATTGAATAGGATCGTTGATTGCAGGATTTAAAGAATATTCGAAGCCCGTTCCAAAGTAGCTGTTTGCAC
>CAZLJI010000175.1:0-807 GCA_964559565.1 uncultured Ignavibacteriaceae bacterium
ATTTTCAATAATAACTTTTGAAGTGTCGACTCCTCTCACACGAGCATACTCATAACCAACTTCGGCCTCTGGTAATTCACCAGGAGCTTTTCCACCTGTTAATACTATCTTCCCAACAAATCCCTGCTCAAGCAGTTCCAGAGCTTTATCAACTCTTGATGATAGCGTTGGACTCGGTACATTTCCACTCCAAACTGCTGCACCCAAAACTACTCCAATATTCTTTTTACTTTTATTCAATGTCCACTTACCTGAAGCATAACCGACGTTATCAATATAGAGCAATGTCAAAACCAAGAGTACAATAAGCATCAGAATGGTGCTAAAAATATTTCTAACAACAGTTGATCTTTGTTTGCTGATTATTCTGCTCCACAAAAAAATTAAATAGTAAAAAAGAGTCAGCAGAAAAAATAAAAAGAGCAAACCGGTCAATACTTTATCTCCGGGTTGGTCATAAATATAAACACTTGCTGAAATAATTTTTACTTTAGTAGTAATGAATGATAGTAGAAGCAATAACCAGCTAATCACAAGAAATATTATGATAGATCTATTTGAAATACCCAATTTGGTTTTTCTGATACCAGTGAAAATCCCCAAAATGATTCCAGTATAAATTAGGAAGTTGAAGATGTTTCCAGTCTTCGCAATCGAAAAATAATTAAATGAAAGATCCTGATTTAAGTTCTCGCGATTCTCCCAGAGTTTCACAAAAACCTCCTGAACAATCTCCTCCGCATCGTACTTGTTGCGCATGTATCGCAAAGCGAAGTAGTAGAGCCTATCGGCAAAGCTAAAGAACAC
>CAZLJI010000175.1:817-5826 GCA_964559565.1 uncultured Ignavibacteriaceae bacterium
AGCAAGTATTAGTATGACAATGATGGTTAAGTATTTTTTTTGCGATTTGTTCGGCATAGCAAAATAATGATCCGGCTTTACAAGCATTTTATACCGGATTGAATACTACTTCTATTTTTTCAGTGATTAAAATTCAACTAAACGCACTCTTTAATCTAAACACAGTGTATGCAATATCAAATAACATTTGCTAGCAATTGAAAGCTGCAATATGGCCAAAATGTTTGTTCGATAGATTAAATTAGGGATTATAAAAAAGGCGTCCATCGGACGCCTTTGAAATTTACTGAAGTTTGAAGATTATTGGAATGGATACCTGTACTTTAACAGGTTTTCCTCTTTGTTTGCCAGGTTTAAATTTAGTTTTCTGAACTGCATCAAGTGCTGCTTCATCGCAACCAGCGCCAATTCCTTTAAGCACCTGAGCTTTAGTAACATTACCTGATTCATCAACAAAAGCGAGAACATAAACTTTACCTTCAACACCAGCTCTTTTTGCAATCTCAGGATAAACAATTTTTTCCTGTATCGCTTTTATTCCACCAACTGGTTCAGGCATCTCCTCAACGGCTACAAAATACGTTGGTTCTTCCTCTACCTTTTTCTCTTCTTTTGGAGGCGGAGGCGGAGCTTCCATTTCTTCACTTAGATCTATTTCAGTATCACCAATTTCTATATCTTCCAGCACATCATCACTTGGCGCTTCAATTGGAATTGGTGGTTTTGGCGGAGGAGGTGGTCTGTTTTCTTGTTTAGTCTGTTGAATATCTTCAACAGTAAAAAGTTCCTGCGTACCTTCAATTTGCGCTCCTTCTGACGTTACATCAGGAAAGAATTTAAAGGCAACAATCATTAAGGCAAGAGCAATAATAAGACTTATTTCAAAAGTTTTTCTGTATTTAAGTCTTAAATCAGCAATTGGATTTTTAAGTTTCATTTCAGCTCCCTATTAAAAGCATTTAAGTGATGAAAAATTACTAAATGATTATAGTTTTGTCAACTTAGTTTCTGCCCCTTTTACAATTATTTTAGAATAAAGTTCCAGCGATACTCAAATTTTACCGCACTTCGTCAAACTCAAGGCGATAATTAAGTTTATTAACTAGAAAAGAGACGAGTAAAACTCCAAGTATCACCCCTACAGCATCAGCAACCCAATCCCAGGTTTCAGCAAAACGACCGGGAACAAGCATCTGATGAAGTTCATCCACAGCACCATAAAACAAACAAATTACAATTGTTGCAACCGTAGATTTTTCAAAAAGAAATCTGGACTTCCGTTGATAGATAAGCGTCAGGTTTACCAGTACAGATAAAACGAAATATGCTATGAAGTGATTAATTTTGTCTGTAAAACCTATACTTGGTAATCTTTCCACAGGAAGAGTGGTCGCTACAAATAATACCAACCAGTAGATTACTAACGGAACATAAACCAGCCAGACTTTTCTCTTTTCTAAAAACTCAAACAACGGAGTTCACCAGGAATTTTATTGTCTGAGGAATAAAGTTTTGAATATCAGTGGCAAGTATGTCCAGTTTCGTTCTTTTTTCTGCAAGAATATCTGCAGCAAGGCTATGTAAATAAACAGCGGTTACAACTGCTTTTTCTATGTCATTCTGCTGTGAAAGTAATCCGGCAATAAAACCGGTAAGTACATCTCCGGTTCCAAATTTTGCCAATGCAGGATTACCAGTCGTATTAATTAACGCATCCCCGCCGGGTGTAAAAACAATTGTTGGTGCACCTTTTAAGGCAAGATAAGCACCAGTCTTTTTGACGAATGCTTTTCCATATCTCAGAATATCTTTTTTCAAATCCAAGGTTGAAATCCCAATCAACCCTGCAAACTCAGCGTGATGAGGAGTTATTACGGAATTTTTAAGATTTAATTTTTTATACCTTCCATTGCCTAACGCAAAAACAGCATCAGCATCTATGACAACTTTTTTAGGGCTATATTTTTTAAGAACAGAAATAACTGCTTTCTGTGTTTCATTTTCTCTGCCAAGACCAGGACCGAGAGCAACAACATCTGCCCATCTGATTTTTTCTTTGAACTCTTCGATGTTTTTTTCAGAAAGATATTCATTTCCAGAGTCTTCATAAGTTTTAACGACTACTTCACCCAATTTTCTATGGACAAGTTCACGAACTGATTTCGGAAAACATAGAATTGATGCACCAGCACCAATCTTCAATGCTGATGTAGCTGTTAATATTGCTGCACCAGGTAGCGAGCCCGAGCCAGCAATTGTTAAAACTTTTCCAGCAGAATATTTGTGAATGTTCTTTGCTTTAATAGGCAAACCGAGTAATGCATCCTCCGGTTCGATTAGAAATTCAGTTGGAGTAAATTGGTTATAAAGAGAATCAGGAATGCCAATTCCACCCTTTTCAACTTCACCGGAAAAAATATAACCATCCCCAAAAAACAATCCCTTTTTCAATTGGCCGAGTGTGATTGTAAAATCTGAGTTGAAAGAATTCTCTCCGAATCCTGTGTCAGCATTAAGTCCTGTCGGAATATCAATAGCAACTTTTATTGAATTTAGATTATTCAAATATTTGATAATTGAGAGATAAAGTTCACGTAGAGCACCTTGACTGCCGCTGCCAAGTATTGCATCACAAATTATTGAGCATTGCTTTAATGAATTGAGTGAGGTTGTTGAGCTATACTTTTTAAGGGATATTTTTCTGTTTGATGAAGAGAGTTTTTTTAAAACCCCATAATTGAATCTGCAATCATCCGACATTTCTTTTTCTGTTCCAAGATAAATAACGACTACTCCATAACCAGCATTAGAGAAATGTCTTGCCGCAGCAAAACCATCACCGCCGTTATTTCCTTTACCACAAACAAAACCAATCTTTGGTGAATCCAGGTGTTCTATTCTGTCAGCAATCTTTTGAAAGATTTCTCGTGAAGCATTTTCCATCAGTATGACTCCGGGGATATCCATTTTCTTGCTAGCGAATTCATCAACTTGCCGGATTTGTTTTGTGGAATAAAGTGGAATCATCTAATTAAAAAGAATTTTAAGAAAAAATCTAATCGAACTGAAGCAACCTAAAGATAAGCTACTATCAAATCCAGTAGCGAACCCGGAATAATTCCCAGCAATATCACAAGTAATACAGAAATTGCAACGCCAACAAACCCGCTAAAACTTTTTGACGGAACAACTTCCCCTTCTGCTTGCTTGAAATACATCAGCACAACAATTCGTAAATAAAAATATACACTAATTACGCTGGAAATAATTCCAAGAATTGCCAGCCAGGTTAATCCAGATTTTATTGCTGCAATAAACACATAATATTTTGCGAAAAATCCGGCTAACGGTGGAAGACCAGCAAGTGAAAACATTATAATTGCTAGCAATGCAGCAAGCACCGGACTTTTTGTACCTAAACCAGAATAAGAATTGATTTCAAGATTTGTATCGTTCTCTCCCTCAATTAATGCAACAATGCCAAATGCAGCTAAGTTCATAAATGTATATACGGCTAAATAGAAAACGACACCAGCAACACCTACGGAAGTACCGGATGCTAAACCGATTAAAATGTACCCTGCGTGAGAGATTGACGAATATGCAAGCATTCTTTTAATGTTGCTCTGTGCAATTGCAACAATACTTCCAAACAACATTGAAAAGATTGAAAGCACCGCTAAGTATGGTAGAAACATACTTGAGCTTTTTCCGGAAAACAATGCTGTAAGCGTTGCGATTATGGCTGAGAATGCAGCGGCTTTACCAATAGTTGAGAATAATCCAGTAACAGTAGTTGGTGCACCCTGATAAACATCGGGCACCCACATATGAAATGGAAATGCAGCTATTTTAAAAGAGAATCCGATAAAGAAGAGAAGAATGCCAACAAGAAAAAGTATGCTGCTGGAATATTCAGGAAATCCAACAGTTATAGCATCTATCGATGTTGTTTGTGCTGAGCCATAAATTAGAGCAATACCGTAAACTAAAAATCCTGTAGCAAATGAACCGAGTAAAAAATATTTCAGAGAAGCTTCAATCGCTTTTTCTTTCTTACGGTTGACACCTGCGAGAACATAAAAGCAAACAGACATAACCTCAAGTCCAAGAAAAATCATAAACAAACTTTTTGCACCAGCCATCATCATCATCCCCAATACTGAACTTTGTATCAGGATATAATATTCTCCATAGTTTATTCCATACTTCTTCGTATAATCAATTGAAAGTAAACAAACAAGTGCAGCGCCAATATTAAAAATGAAGTAAAAGATATTTGTAATACCACCTGTGGAGAGCATATTCTGAAAAAGTATCGACTGATTTTCGACTGTAAACAATGAATAAAATCCAGCTGCGAGAAATAGTAAGAATGAAAACCATGGAAGAATTGTTTTAATATTTTTGGAATAGATCTCAATTAGAACAGAAAAAACTACTCCGGCTCCGATAATTATCAGGGGCATTATATTGTAAAACTCTTGTAAATTATTCATAGCGATCACTCTATAAAGATTGTGTTTTCATCAATTTCATTTATTGACAGAATATGATTGCCTTCAGTACGAATAGCAATTTTTCTATGTGTGCCAAAATCAAAAATATCTTTTCCCTTTTCTACAATTACCATTTTGATATTTTCATATTTTGAAATGTTCGATTCAAGAACCGGATAATCAATAAAATAGATTTCAGTAAAGTCAGCATGTTCATTTACATAAGCACCCTTTTCTCTGATACTAAAGTCAGTAATTATATCTTTTTCTATCACGATCTTTAGTGGAGTGAAATGAAATGGAAGCAGTACTCTGTTTCCGTAATACATACCACTAATTTTGTTCTTTAATATTTCATCAAGTGATTTCATTTTATGCCTTACCAAAATAAAAAACTAACCAAACTAAAATAAATATCGGAAGAAGAATCGGAATTGAATATTTAAAAAGGTAGCCAAAAAAACTCGGCATTTTAATTCCTGATCTTTCACTAATTGATTTAACCATAAA
>CAZLJI010000176.1:0-5784 GCA_964559565.1 uncultured Ignavibacteriaceae bacterium
GACAGAATTCCTGCATACTATTCAATTGGTCATCTTTGTGTTCCCGGCGGTGATACAAGAAAACCATGGGGCAAGTACGTCATCGCATTGAATAAAATTACAAAAGACAGATATCTGCCAACCGGACCTGAATTAACTCAATCAGCACAGTTGATTGATATCTCCGGAGATAAAATGAAACTGTTATTGGATTTCCCAACTATCGGCGAACCTCATTATGCTCAGGCAATTCCGGCAGATATTCTTATGAAAAACTCTGTGAAGATTTATCCGATTGAAGAGAATCAGCATCCATATGGAATCAAAGCCGAGAAAGATGCAAAGGTTATTAGAGAGGGAAATGTGGTGCACGTTTATATGTCAACAATCAGAACACACTTTGCTCCGGATAATATTGAAGGAATAAAAGTCGGTGATGTTGTGTATTTCCACATTACAAATCTCGAGCAGGATTGGGATATTCCTCACGGTTTTGCTGTTAAAGGATTGCAGAATTCTGAATTACTGATTATGCCCGGCGCAACCGAAACAATCGTTTGGACACCGCTTAAAGAAGGTGTCTATCCATTCTATTGTACTGATTTCTGTTCAGCACTTCACCAGGAAATGTCAGGGTATATTCGTGTATCACCGAGAGGTTCAAACGTTGCAATTACTTATGGAACTGGAAAATAATTGAATTAATCGTAGCACAGATTATTCCGAAGGAATGGCTTGGCCAATAATCTGTGCTACAACTTTTTGTTTATGAAAACTCAATCAAAAATAATAATCATCTTTGCTTCACTTCTTCTAATTTTATCATTCTTTTTTCCAATTTGGTATATTGACCTCGAAGCGCCGCAGTACCCTGAAGGGATTGGTCTGGAAATCTGGTTGAATAAAATCGCCGGACAGAAACCTCACGATTTAAATAACATCAACGGATTGAATCACTATATCGGGATGAAAGAAATTGTTCCCGATGCAATTCCTGAATTAGAGATTATGCCATTCATAATTATTTTTATGATTTTGTTTGGACTGATCTCAGGCATTCTTGGAAAGCGAAGTCTTGTTTATATCTGGATAACACTCTTTGTTGTTATGGCGGCCGTTGGTCTTTATGATTTTTACTTATGGGGATGTGATTATGGGCATGATCTCAATCCTAATGCAGCAATAAAAGTTCCCGGAATGGCATATCAACCTCCGTTGATCGGTTCTAAAATGTTACTAAACTTTAACGCAATCTCATTACCGCACATTGGTTCATGGATTTTGGCTGCTGCAGTTGTTCTGGCTGCCGTTGCTTTGTATCTTGATAAGAAAAATAAAACTATTGAGGTGCCAAATGTTTAATCACAGAATTACAATTGTCTTACTCCCGTCTTTTATGAGGCTCGTCTTTGGCGGCTTAATCTTACTCCTCACATTATTCGGATGTAAAAGTGGTTCCGAACCAATCAATTACGGACAAGATGAATGCGAATTCTGCAGAATGCAAATAACGGATAATCGTTACGGATCCGAAATAGTAACCGACAAAGGAAAAGTTTTTAAATTTGATGAAGTTGGATGCATGATTGAATATGCAATGGTTAAAAATTTTATTGGAGATGCGAACCAGAAATTTTTAGTAACTGATTTTGCAGTACCTGAAACATTTATCGATGCGACCGATGCCTTCTTTGTTCAGAATGATACATTCAGAAGCCCTATGGGTTCTAATGTTATGGCGTTTGATAGCGAAATATCCAGACAGAAATTTGTTGCTGAAAGCGGCGGCAGTTTATTAAACTGGGTTGATGTAATTGAGCTCATCAAACAGAGAAGTATGTAATCCTTAAATAGACTGAAATCGTGTGGCAAGTTTCCATCAAATTATTAACTCATCCCCCAGCCCCTTCTCTTACAAAGAGAAGGGGAGTTTTGAAGTCCCTCTCTTCTTAAGAGATGGATTTAGGGAGAGTTCATTGCTTCTCAAATACTTTCTTCCTCATTTATATTATTTCATCATTTCCAGTTTCCTGCTTTCTACTAATGCATTCTGTCACACCATAACAGTTTCACCAATAGGTTCAACCAAAACAATTACAGCAGCAATAAGTCTTGCAAGTGACTATGATACGATTCTTATCAAACCCGGGGAATATTCTGAAGGTAATATTTTCGTTGATAAGAAATTAACAATCATCGGAGAAAATTTTCCTGTCGTTGATGGAAGGGGAGATGGTGAAATATTTACTGTGACATCAAATGATGTTCATATATCAGGATTGTTAATTAAAAATTCCGGAATCAGTTATCTTGAAGAAAATGCAGGCATAAAACTGAATGAAGTACGGAACTGTTCAATTATGAACAATAAATTCATCAATAATTTTTTTGCAGTTTATCTTGCCAAATCTGCGGATTGTATCATCTCGAATAATTATATTGAAGGAGAAAGAAAACGAGAAGCAAATTCCGGAAACGGGATACATCTCTGGTATTGCAGAGACATCACGATTGAAAATAATAAAATATTTAATCATCGTGATGGAATTTATTTTGAGTTCGTACGAAACGGAAAAATCTTTAATAACCACAGCGAAAGAAATCTCCGTTACGGACTTCACTTTATGTTTTCTGATAGCTGTGAATACACGAACAACACGTTTGAAAACAACGGTGCCGGTGTTGCTGTGATGTATACTAAAAATGTTTTAATGTTTGAAAACCATTTTCTCAGAAACTGGGGGGCTGCATCGTACGGAATTTTACTCAAAGATATATCCGACAGCAGGATTGAAAAAAATATTTTTGATGAAAACTCAATCGGGCTTTATATGGAAGGATGCAGCCGGGTAACAATCGAAAAAAATAATTTTTCGAAAAACGGCTGGGCATTGAAGCTGATGGCAAACTCAATGGATAATTATTTTTATGATAACAACTTTGTTGCGAACTCATTTGATATTTCGACCAACAGCAGACAGAACTTTAACACGTTCGAGAAAAACTACTGGGCAGAATATGACGGATACGATCTTGACAAAGACGGTTACGGTGATGTTCCTTTCCGACCTGTCACAATGTTTTCAATGATGATTGAATCACATCCAACTTCGCTGGTTCTTCTTCACAGCTTGTTCATAGATATTCTGAATATAGCTGAAAGCATCATTCCTGCAATTACTCCCGAGGCACTTACCGATTCAAATCCAAGAATGAGGATGGTAAATTGATTACCGTTAAAAACCTTGTGAAAAATTTTGGGAAGAATTCCGTACTCAAAAACATTAATCTGACAATCGATGCAGGAAAAGTTACAGCAATTGTTGGTCCGAATGGTTCCGGTAAAACTACATTGATAAAAGCAATTCTCGGACTTGTCAGACCAACCGATGGAATAATTGAAGTTGATGGAAAATCAATAAAAGCTGATTATCTCTACCGCAACAAAATCGGTTATATGCCACAGATTGCGAGATATCCGGAGAACTTAACAGGAAACGAAATTATTTCGTTGATAAAATCTATCCGCAACTCTGATGAATTTTCGGATAAAGAAATTCTCTCATCGCTGAAGCTTGAACCTGAAATGGAGAAGCCGTTTAAAAATCTTTCCGGCGGAACGAAACAGAAAATCTCGGCTCTGATTGCTTTTGCTTTCAATGCGAAGATTATAATTCTCGATGAACCAACGGCAGGACTTGACCCTATTTCCAGTAGCTACTTCAAAGATCTTGTGATGAAACAGAAAGAACAGAAAAAAACAATCATTCTCACTTCTCATCTTATGAATGAAGTGCAGGAGCTTTCGGATGAAATAGTCTTTCTGTTGGAAGGTGAAATTAAATTTAAAGGAACAATTCAATCATTGCTGGAAGATAAGAAAGAAACCAAGTTGGAAAGAGCGATTGCGGAGCTGATGAGCCAGAAGTGACTCAGGGAAGGGAATTAGTCATTCCGGCTTGTCCGGAATCAGCGGTCATTCGTTGTCAGATTCCTGATTCGCTACGCTCACAGGAATGACATTAAAATTTTGTCAGTAAATATGAAACTCGTTAAAAAAATATTACTCTACGAAATACACAACACCATCAGAAGCAAGTGGGTTATTCTTTACACGTTCTTTTTCTTTTTGGTAGGATACGGCTTATTCACTTTTAGCGGTGATGTTAACAAGGCATACATCAGTTTGATGAACATAATCATTATTGTCATTCCGCTGGTGTCGATCATTTTTGGTTCAATTTATTTTTATAACTCGAGGGAATTTATCGAGATGATGCTGAGTCAGCCGATTGACAGAAAATCTCTTTTCCTCGGAATATATTTGGGAACTGCAATTCCTCTTTCTGCCGGATTCGCGTTGGGCTTTTCAATTCCGTTCATACTGTTTGGAAAAGTAAGCCAGCAGATTGACGGATTTATTTTACTTCTTCTCATCGGTGTGCTGCTGACATTCATTTTCATTGCACTTTCATTTTTAATTTCTGTTAAGCAGGATGACAAATCAAAAGGACTCGGACTTGCAATTTTAATCTGGCTGGTTCTTGCGGTTGTTTACGATGGTTTCGTTTTGCTCATCATCTACAACTTCCAGGATTATCCGCTGGAAAAAGCAATGATAGTTTTAACAGCTCTCAACCCGATTGACCTCGGACGGATTTTATTTCTGATGAAGTTCGATATTGCTGCATTGATGGGCTACACTGGTGCTGTGTTTCAAAAATTTTTCGGAAGTGGTTTGGGTATGATAATTTCTTTTATGTGCTTGTTCATCTGGATTATCATTCCATTTCTTTTAAGCAGCAGATTTTTTAAGAAGAAAGATTTTTAAATATAAAATTACTCAGGAGTCAAAATGAAATTTATAAACGATATAATTTTATGGCTTAATAAAAACACAAATGTAGCGTACTCGCTAATACGTATTTTTCTCGGGGTAGCACTTTTTATTCGTGGAATTATCCTTGCCTCAGATCCGGCAGTTATCACAACTCTTGCGGGCGAAGATAAAATTTACTGGTGGTATTCTTATATAACAATCGCACATTTGATTGGAGGACTTTCGCTCGCATTGGGATTATTAGCAAGACTCGGCTCGCTTTTGCAAATCCCTGTTTTATTTGGTGCAGTTTTCTTGGTTCATCTCAAGCAGGGATTATTATCAGTCGGTCAGTCACTGGAGCTCTCAGTTCTCGTTCTTGTGCTTCTTATTATATATTTTGTTTTCGGTTCGGGAGCAACTTCAGCTGATAATTCTTTGAAAAAGAAGAAATTAGCTGATTCTGTTTAGAAATAAATCATAGTTATTGAAATTCGCAACTTTAAGTGATTTTTCCCCGCTTGCATGTTTCAATTTAAAGCCATATTTTTAATCAGATAAAAATATCTGATTTGGTAAATGACAGTAATTTTCTCTAAAAAGTGCGAATACGGAATGCAGGCGGTGCTTTACCTGGCTGCTCGGGAAAAGGGGACTTTGGTTTCTGCAGATGAGATTTCAAAAGTTCTGAAAATTCCCCGTGAGTTCGTTTCCAAAATTCTTCAAAGCTTAAGGGACAGCGGACTCATTTCATCAAGCAAAGGAAAGTCCGGCGGATTCAGTCTTGCAAAAGATGCTTCACGCATAAAACTTATTGATGTTGTTGCCGCAATAGATGGTCTCGATATGTTCGATAGCTGCGTGCTCGGTTTTCCAGAATGCTCACCGACTCATCCTTGTCCCGTGCACAACACCTGGGGACCACTGCGCACTCAGACTTACGATATGCTAACTTCAGAAACGATTGATAAGCTGAAAGCAAAAAC
>CAZLJI010000177.1:0-5761 GCA_964559565.1 uncultured Ignavibacteriaceae bacterium
TAACTTTAGTCCTGACCTGCATATTAAATTGTCCGATTTGCCGATTGTTGGAATTGTGTTTTCACTCTTTAAAGATTATAAAGATTTGAAAATTTACTTTGCTCCACAAAACTTTTCTGCAAATGTTACGGCTAACCGCAACAGGAATAGTAGTCAAACAAGACCAAGACCCAATGTACCGACCGATGCAATTGTCTCTCAGGATTTTACTACTGGTAGAGGTTTCAGCTTTAACTGGAAACTCACTGAAGGCGGATTAATTAATTTAAGTGTAAACTACAACGTCAATATGAATTCTTCACTTGCCGATATTTTAACGGATTCATTAGGTAATGAAAGACCTGAAGGAGAAATTTGGGATGATATTGTCGGAGGTGCAGGCTTTGGAAAAGATTATCGATATCAGCAGTCGTTTGATGTAAGAACAACTCCAAAGCTTCCATCACTCTGGGATATCAATCGCTATTTTACACTCAACGCAGGTTATTCGGTTGGATATCGTTGGGATTTTGATTTGAGGCAGGAAGACATTGGCAGAAGTGCAGGTAATAATCAGAAGTTCACAGCCGGGATGATTCTTCGCTGGAAATCACTTACTGAACCATTATTTGGTAAAGATGAACCTGAAGGTTCAACAAATAAAAAACAAGATATTGATAAGGGTGAAGTATCAGATACCAATACAGTTGTTATTTCGGATAAACCCTCATCTATTGGCAGGGCATTCCAGTTTCTTGTTTCGACGATTAAATATGTCTTTTTTGATTGGGATAATTTTACAACTAATTATACTCATGATTACAGCGTTTCTAAATCTGGTATTAGAGGAACAGGCACCGGCTTTTATAATTTTTGGGGGATAACTCAGGATGATGCAAACGGACCTTCACGTGCTTTTCAGCTTGGTTTGAGCAGTGATGTTGGACCAAGAGCTTTTTCACCGAATTCTAACACGAATCTTAGTGATTTGTACTCAGAAAAAAATAGTATTGATTTTAAAACTGCCAGACCACTATGGGAAGGTGCTAAAGTTGATATAAACTGGAACGTAAACTGGTCGGAGAATAAAAATGTTTCACTGAATGCTGATGGTTTTGGAAATATCACAATAACTAACACAACTGCTACCGGAAGCCTGACCAGATCATTCCTTTCTTTACCGCCAAGTCTTCCCTTGGTTGAGTCGGGAATTCAAAAAGTTTTTGCTTTATATAATCCGAATGCTGCAGATCCACGTAAGAGTCTTTCAGATGCTTTTGTTGAAGGTTTTGAAACATTTCCGATTCTTTCAAGTTTACCGATGTTCAGTGATGTAACTGAATATATTCCACGTGCCAACTGGAGAATAACCTGGGATGGTCTGGAAAAAATACTTTTCTTTAAATCACTTGCTGAAAGAATTTCTCTTGATCACGCATATAGCTCCAGTTACACAGAAGGATGGAAGCTAACAAGTGAAGGTAATCAGGAAATCCAAACACAAAGAATCGAATATGGATTCACTCCATTTGCCGGATTGAATATTACATTTGGGCAAATATGGGGCGGCAATATGAACGGAAGTATAAAGTTTTCATCAAGAACAACTTACGATCTCGGTGCAAGCACTTCTAATATCAATGAAACTTTATCGCAGGATATTGGTTTTACAGCAAGTTTTTCTAAAGCTGGTTTTGATGTACCGTTGTTTGGAGTATCGCTAAAAAATGATGTCGAATTTCTGATATCATACACGAGCACAAAGAATTCTGTTGTTCGTTATGAGATGAATAATTTTACAGAGGAAGGAATACCTCAGGATGGAACCACAAGAACCACTATTGAACCGAGGATAAAATACACGATAAGTTCAAAAGTATCTCTTTCAATCTTTTACAAACGATCAACGGTTGAACCGGAAGGTGCTGCCAGAATTCCTCCCACTACAACGAATGAAGCAGGTCTGGACGTAAACATTGTGATACAATAATTACTAAGTCATCTTATGCAATACAAGAGATATCATCTCTATAAAACTTACTTTTTACATAATATGACCTACAATAACATTTATCACTACTTTTTAATAACTTTCTAAAAGAAAAAATTTAATTGCTTTGCAAGGAAAGAGAAAATAATGGATAAGAAGAAACTCCTTTGGGTTGACGATGAAATTGATTTATTAAGATCGCACATAATATTTCTCTCTGAAAAAGGATATGAAGTTGATACTGCAATGAACGGCTCGGATGCAATTGCAGCAGTAAAAGAAAAAACTTATGATCTAATTTTTCTGGATGAGATGATGGCTGGAATGGGAGGCCTGGAAACTCTTGCGCAGATTAAGGATATTAATCAGAATATTCCGGTAGTTATGATCACCAAAAGTGAAGAAGAAACTTTGATGAATGATGCTATCGGTGGAAGGATCTCTGATTATCTTACCAAACCGGTTAATCCCAGCCAGGTTTTATTAGTTTGTAAAAAAATTCTTGAAGGCAAAAAAATTTCCGGGCAATACGCTGCCAAAGATTATCTCCAGGATTTTAATGAAATATCCCGCGCATTATCAACTAATCCTGATTTTGCTGAATGGATTGATATTTATCTAAAACTTGTCAACTGGGAAGTAGAACTTGACGTCCATCCTGAAATTGGTCTGCAGCAAACATTGAATGACCAGAAAAAAGAAGCCAACAAAGAGTTTTCAAAATTTGTTGAAAAAAATTACAGAGGCTGGATTAACTCCATAGGTGATGCATATACTCCAACACTTACCACAGAAATAACCGAAAAGTATGTGCTTAATCATGTAAAGAATGAATCTACGAGTGTATTCTATTTTGTGCTTGATTGTCTGCGAATGGATCAGTGGATTGTAATGGAAAAACATTTGCGTGATTTATTCAAAATTGAAAAAGAATATTATTATGCAATCCTGCCGACATCTACTCCTTATGCGCGGAACGCTTTATTCAGCGGTTTGTTTCCTTCAGAAATTGAAAAATATTACCCGGAGCTTTGGACAGGCAAGGATGATGATGAGAATAGTATGAATAAATATGAAAAGGAACTTCTTCAGCTATTGTTGGATAGGAAGAAGATTAAACTCAGAAACGATTTGAAATACATTAAGATCATTGATCCTGAAGTTGGAAGAAACTTCGAACAGAATATTTTATCATATAAGAATAATCACTTCACTGCTGTGGTTGTTAATTTTCTGGATATGATTGCGCACGGAAGATCTGATTCCGACATTCTCAAAGAAATTGCTCCTGATGAACCAGCATATCGTTCTTTAACTAATAGCTGGTTTACTCATTCTTCATTATTAGGAACCTTCAAAGCCATTTCGAAAATGGATAAAGTAAAAATTGTTATCACAACCGACCATGGCAGTATACGTTCACTACGTGGTGCAAAAGTTCTCGGTGACAGGGAAGCATCAACAAACCTCAGATTCAAGTATGGCAGAAATCTAAAGGTTGATGATAAGCATGCAGTTTACATTAAAAATGCTCAGGAGTATAAACTTCCTAAGCGCGGAGTTACAATAAATTATATCATTGCAAAAGAAGATTATTATTTTGTTTATCCGACTGATTATCATAAATATCTTAGCCACTACAAAGATACATTTCAACACGGCGGAATATCTCTTGAGGAGATGATATTACCTGTTATTACAATGGAGCCAAAGTAAGTTGATTGAGTATCCTTCTGTAATAAAAATAACTACCGAATCTGAGACTGCTTTGCTAGCATCTGATTTTGTTTCATCCTGCAAAAAAGGAGATCGGATAGTTTTAAATGGTGACCTTGGTGCAGGAAAAACTTTTTTTATAAAGTCAGCACTTACATCAATTGGAATAACAAATGTGAACAGTCCCTCGTTTGCCATTGTTAATGAATACCATAATAAATTTCACATTTATCATTTTGATTTTTACAGATTAAAAAATTCTACTGAGCTATTTGATATCGGTTGGCATGATTATGTGAACGATGATGAATCAATAATGTTTATTGAATGGGGCAATCTATTGCCTTCAGTCCTTCCAACTGAAAGAATAGAAATTAGTATTGGGAGCATGAATGGAACGGAAAGGGAATTCAGGTTTGAAAAATTTATCTGAGAAAAAACCTATTCTTGCTTTTGAAACTTCAGAAAATATTTGTGGAGTTTGTATTTACTTCTCAGATGAAAAATATTTCTCAACGTCTATAAATCTGAAACACTCTCATTCCGAAAAGATATTCGAAATGACAGATTTCCTTTTCAAAGAATCAAACATCAAACCAACAGAACTTGAATCAGTTGCTGTCTCAGAAGGTCCAGGTTCTTTTACGGGATTACGCATCGGCTTTTCTGCGGCCAAAGGTATTGCTTACGGAGCAAACCTACCGATATTGCCTGTTCCAACTTATGAAGCATTTGCCCTTCAACTATCAACGATACTGAAAGAAAATGATGAATTCATTATTTCGAATAGAGTAAATAAAGATGAGGTCTATTTTACAAGGTTTCAAATTAGGGGCAATAATTATATATTTGGGGAGGATTTAACCATTTTGACAAAGGATTTATTTATAAATAAATCTGAGGGCTGTCGGGTTTTTGGTAATGCTTGTGTATTACTGGGAAAGCCAGTTGAATACCCTTCAGTTCCGGATCCTCTTTTTATAGCCAAATGGGCTGTAAATTTTGGGGATAGTAAAAAAACATTCAATTACGATTTTCTTGAACCAAATTATTTAAAAGATTTTATAGTAAAGGAGAAAAATAAATGAATAAGAACCTTCTTTTTGTTTTCTTTTTGTTTTCTTCATTCGTGTTCGCACAGCTTATGCAGCCAAAATTAGTGCTTCAACAAATTAGTTTTGATTTCGGAGATATTAAGCAAGGTGAAACAGTATCTCACACCTTTGTAATTACAAATAGTGGTGGGGACCTGCTGAAAATAAATAATGTCCAGGCATCGTGTGGTTGCACTGCCGCGGCACCTGAAAAAAGTGAGCTGGCACCAGGCGAATCAACAAATCTATCTGTGAAGTTTAACTCCACCGGCAGAATGGGAAAGCAGAAAAAGACTGTCAAGATTTTTACCAATGATCCAGTTAATCCTGAAATGGTATTAACCATTACTGGAAATATTGTAACCGGTGAGCAAACTGGAAGTGTTCCTACAATCCATTTCCCTGAAACACAACATGATTTTGGCAAAGTAAGTGAAGGAGAAAAAATTAATTACACTTTCAGATTTGTTAATAAAGGTCAATCAGAATTAGTAATTAAAGATGTTAAAAGTTCCTGCGGATGTACAGCAGCACTTTTAAGCAGCAGCAATGTAATGCCGGGACAAGAGGGAACAATTAAAGTAGAATTCGATACCAAAAACAGATCCGGAAAAAATAGTAAGACTATTACAGTTCAATCAAACGATCCAAAAGATCCAACTAAAATATTGACAATTTATGCGGACATCCAGAAAAAAGGAAGCTAATGGCCTGGTTTAGCAGATCGAAAGAAAATATTTCTCCTGACTCACAGAAGAAGGATTTGCCAGATGGGCTTTGGGAAAAATGTCCAGGTTGTGGAGAAATAATTCATAAGAAGCAGCTTGAATCTAATCTCTGGACTTGTCTTAAGTGCGAACACCATTTCCGAATCGTCAGTGAGGAATACATAAGTATACTGCTAGATCATTGTAGCTTCAAAGAGATGCATAAAAAGATGAGATCGCCTGATCCTCTTGATTTTGAAGACACAAAGAAGTAT
>CAZLJI010000178.1:0-5719 GCA_964559565.1 uncultured Ignavibacteriaceae bacterium
ATTCGTGAAGTTGGAATGTCTCAGAATAAAGTTGATTTCGTAGTATTGCATGGATCTACAGATGCACCAATAGTGGATGTTATTGCCAGAAACGTTGCTACGCTTGTAGATAATGCAGCTTATGGTGATTTTACAGATTACATTCAGGTACCTGCTGATTCTTACATACTTGATATTACACCCGGTGATGATAACAACACAATCGTTGCATCATTTGAAGCTGATCTTTCAAGTTTAGGTGGCGGTGCTGCAGTTGTTTTTGCCTCAGGATTCTTAAATCCGGCTGGTAACCAGAACGGTTCTCCATTTGGATTATTTGCTGCGCTTTCAAACGGAACTGTTGTAGAGCTGCCAGCAGTTGCTCCATTAGCAAGATTACAAGTAATTCACAATGCAGCAGATCCGATAGCATCAAGTGTTGATGTATATTTGAATGGAACTCTTGCACTTGACAACTTCGCATTCAGGACCGCGACTCCTTACATAGATGTCCCGGCCGGTGTTGATATCAATATAGGTATTGCACCCGGAAACAGTGGTTCAGTAAACGACACGATTAAAAACTTTGTTGTCAATTTTGCAAATGGTGGTACTTTCGTTGCGATTGCAAATGGAGTTGTTGATCCTAGTGGGTTTGCACCGAATCCGAATGGAAGAGATATCTCTTTTACATTGTTTGCTAAAGCTGATGCAAGAGAAACAGCAAACAGTAATAATAAAGTTGATTTATTTGCCGTTCACGGTTCAACAGATGCACCAACCGTAAACATATTTGGTCTTGGAATTTACCTGACGAATGTTTCATACGGTGAGTTAAGCAACTACGTATCAGTCCCCACTCGGAGAAACTGGATAGTAATTACAACACCCTGGCCTAACTTTTCAGTTGTTGGAGTTTGGGGTGCAGACCTAAGAGGTTTAGGTGGAAATTCAGCGGTTGTATTTGCATCAGGTTTCCTTGATCCAACTTCAAATCAGAATGGTGAATCATTCGGATTATTTGCAGCCCTCGCAAATGGAGCTGTTGTTGAATTACCACAGCTGTATGGTGATGAAGCTCAGAATGCACTGAATAAAGTTTTGGATGAAAATAATGAGAACATATCGGTCGTCAGCGATTTTAATCTGGAACAAAACTATCCGAACCCATTCAATCCATCTACATCAATTAAGTTTACGGTTCCAACAAGTGAATTTGTATCCTTAAAAGTATATGACGTTCTTGGAAATGAAGTTAGCACTCTAGTAAATGAGCAGAAAGCACCAGGTTCTTATGAAGTAAGATTTGATGCAGGAAGCTTATCAAGCGGAGTATATATTTACAAATTACAAGCTGGTAACTTTACCCAGACAAAAAAACTTATGTTAATGAAATAGGATATCGCGTGAATCTGTCTGATTAGCCCTCTGAACAAGAGGGCTTTTCTTTTTACTGAGAATATGTAAGACTATGACCAAAAAGTCATAATTTTCATTTTATGTTTTCTTTTCATCAAGGCCTTAGCTATATTTGCGCAATTCTTAATAATCGGGTTTCCCATAACTTATGCAAAAACAACACGATATAGCAATACTTGGAGGTGGACCAGGCGGATATGTTGCTGCTATTCGCGCCGGGCAATTGGGCTTTAAAACTGTGGTTATTGATAAAGATAACCTTGGTGGTATATGTTTGAACTGGGGTTGCATTCCTACTAAATCGCTACTTAAAAATGCTGAAATTTATGATCAAATTAAAAACCATGGTGAGGACTTTGGGATTAAAGTTACCGGTCTCGATTTCGATTTTAATAAGATAATTAAAAGAAGCAGAGATGTTTCAGATCGTATCTCGAAAAATGTGGAGTTGCTGATAAAGAAGAATAAAGTTGACAGGATAAGAGGATTTGGAAAACTAACGTCAAAGAGTACAATTGAAATTTCAGATGATAAAGGAAATGTAACTGAAATGATTAATGCCAATAAAATAATTATTGCGACAGGTGCGCGTCCAAGAAATATTCCTCCAATTCCTGTCGATAAAAAAAATATTATCACAAGTACGGAAGCAATGATACTTGAAAATCTGCCCAAGGATTTAATTGTGATAGGTGCTGGAGCGATTGGTATAGAGTTCGCATATTTCTATTCAACTCTTGGAACGAAAGTTACGGTTATTGAAATGTTGAAACATATTCTGCCGATTGAAGATGAAGAAGTATCGATTGCATTAGAAAAGAATTTTAAGAAAAGAGGAATAGATATTCTAACGGGCGCAACTGTCGAAAAAGCAGAAGTAAAAGGAAATAAAGTCAATGTGACAGTGAATGTTAATGGCGAGAAAAAAGTTTTAAGTGCGGAAAAAGTTCTGAATGCAATTGGAGTTATCGGAAACGTTGAAGGAATTGGACTTGAAGAACTCGGAATTCAAGTTGAAAAAAATCATATCAAAGTGAACAAAGAAACTTATGAAACAAATGTACCCGGAGTTTTTGCGATTGGTGATGTAATTGGTCCGCCGTGGTTAGCTCACGTTGCATCAGCGGAGGGAATACATTGTATTGAGTATATTAAAGGAATCCACCATCCGCCAATCGATTATGATAACATTCCCGGATGCACATATTGTCAGCCCCAGGTTGCGAGCGTTGGTCTGACAGAATCAAAAGCAAAAGAAAAAGGTTATGAAATTAAAGTTGGCAAATTTCCTTTTATGGCAAGTGGAAAGGCCTTCGCAATTGGTGAACGTGAAGGATTTGTTAAGATGATATTCGATGCAAAGTATGGCGAAATTCTTGGTGCACACATTATTGGAAGTGAAGCCACTGAAATGATTGCAGAAGTTACTCTCGCCCGATCACTCGAGGCAACTGGCGAATCAATTATTAAAACAATTCATGCCCATCCAACTCTATCAGAATCAATAATGGAAGCTGCGGCACAAGCTTACGGTGAAGCGATACACATATAATGAAAGATGTTTGATGGAAGATGGTAAATGGATAAAAAGATTCTAACATATTGCGATTTAGGATTTATCGATTACAAAGAAGCCTGGGATCTTCAGCAGATGATTCATTCAAAAAGAGTTTCCAGTGACGTAGATGATATTCTGTTTCTTCTCGAACATCCGAATACCTACACTTTAGGCAAAACCGCTCACAAAGAAAACCTGGTTAGCTCAGAAGATTATCTAAAACAAAATAAAATTTCAGTATATGATATTGATCGCGGTGGTGATATTACTTATCACGGTCCCGGTCAAATTGTCGGCTATCCAATTATCGATTTGAATATTTGGTACAAAGACACTCACAAATATTTACGAGCACTTGAAGAGGTTGTTATAAATACTTGCAGCGATTATGGATTGGAATGCGGAAGGAATGAAAGACACACAGGAGTCTGGGTTGGTGATAGAAAAATTGCAGCTATTGGCATCAAAGTTAGTCGATGGATTACGATGCACGGTTTTGCTTTCAATGTAAATACAGATCTCAGTTTATTTAATGGAATTATTCCTTGCGGTATTCAGGATAAATCAGTTACATCATTGAGTAATGAACTAAAAAAAGAAATTGATATTAATGAAGTAAAAGAAAAACTGTTAAAATATTTTGCTCTATTATTTAATTATACTAAAGTAACGATGACCCAAAAAGAAGAACTAATTCAAACTAATATTTCAACCATTTATTAAGAAGGTTGTTATATGGCAAAAAAAAGTATGAACAACACAATCCAGTCTGATAAAAAAAGCAGATCTGATATAAAAACGTCGGGTAAATCAATGAAAGAAAAAAATATTTCCTCAAATGGTTTGATGGGCTTCGAAAAGAAGCAGCTGGTTGATATACTCAAAATGATGATCCGTTCAAGAATTATTGATAACAAAGCAATGCGTTTACTTAAACAGGGAAAAACTTTTTTCCACATTGCTGCTGAGGGACACGAAGCTGTTCAAATGGCTATTGGATTACATCTCGATCCAAAAAAAGATTGGCTATTCCCATATTACCGTGATCTCGGTACAGTACTTATGGCTGGATTAACTCCCGAGGAAGTTTTTCTTGGAACATTTGCTAAAGCTACTGATCCTGCCAGCGGCGGAAGACAACTTCCTGTTCACTGGGGGATGATAAATGCTCAAATCCCATCGCAGTCAAGTCCAACGGGCACACAATTTCTCCAGGCAGTTGGAACGGCACTAGCGTCAAGAAGAAAAGGAATAAAAAATGTTTCTTATGTAAGCAGCGGTGAAGGAACAACCAGTCAGGGAGAATTTCATGAAGCCGTTAATTGGGCGAGCAGAGAAAAGCTGCCAGTACTTTTTGTTATTCAAAATAACAGGTTTGCAATTTCAGTTCCAGTTGAACATCAAACTGCTGGTAAAGAGGGTTCTGTCGCTGAGATGATGGGTGGCTTTCATGCTCTTTACAGAAAAAGAATTGATGGAACAGATTTTTTTGAATCTTATTCGGAATTAAAAGCAGCAATTGATTATATAAAAAGCGGCAAAGGTCCTGCACTTATTGAAGCAAATGTTGTGAGACTGCAATCACACTCATCATCTGACGATCAGAAAAAGTACAGGAATAAAGAAGATCTCGAAAAAGACAAACAAAACGATCCGATAGAAAAATTTGTCGCAAGAATGAAGGAAGAAAAATTTATAACTGAAGATGATTATCAGAAAATCTACAAAGAAATAAATGAAGAAATAGATAAAGCTTCAGACAGAGCTTTCAAATCTTCAGATCCTGATCCAAAAGATGCAGTAAGATATGTATACGATGAAAGCGGTCTCAATGAATCACTCGATTATGAAAAAAGCGAACCTTCCGGTGATAAAATTGTAATGGTGGATGCTATAAATCATAGCCTACACGAAGAAATGAAGCGAAACAAAGAGATGTACATCTTTGGCGAAGATATAGCTGATATGAAAGGTGGAGTGTTTACAGCAACTAAAGGCTTATCAACAAATTTTGGTGATGAGAGAGTTTTTAACTCACCGCTTGCTGAGGCGAGCATACTCGGAGTTGCAAATGGAATGGCTTTGGCAGGCCTCAAACCTGTTGTCGAAATTCAGTTTGGTGATTACATATGGCCAGCTTTTATGCAAATGAAAAATGAAACGGCTTCAATGCGTTATCGCTCCAATAATGCCTGGTCAGCTTCAGTTGTAGTTCGTGTCGCAGTGGGTGGATACATACATGGCGGGCTTTGTCATAGTCAAAATATAGAATCAATTTACGCCCACGTGCCGGGAATTTTCATTGCGTATCCGAGTAACGCAGCTGATGCAAAAGGTCTTCTTAAAACTGCTTGCAGAATTAATGATCCTGTGCTTTTCTGCGAGCATAAAGGATTATATAGACAAAGCTCGGCCATAGCTCCCGAACCTGGTGATGATTATTTGCTTCCTTTTGGAAAAGCGAAAGTTATAAAAGAGGGAAATGATATAACAGTAGTTTCGTATGGAGTTTCCATGTGGGATTCTGTTCTAGCTGCTAAAAAGTTAGAAGAAGAATTTAGTTATTCAGTCGAAGTAATTGATATCAGAACTATCATTCCACTTGATGAAGAGACAATTTTCAGATCTGTAAAGAAAACAAATAAAGTGATTGTTATTCACGAAGACACGCTTACAGGTGGATTTGGTGCCGAAATCGCAGCACGAATTGCAGATAACTGTTTCCAATACCTTGATGGACCTGTTAAACGAATCGCTGCTTTA
>CAZLJI010000179.1:0-5693 GCA_964559565.1 uncultured Ignavibacteriaceae bacterium
CCCGTCGATCATTGGACCAACAAGGTTTTTCTCATCAAGCGGATTTCCAATCTTCAGACTTCGATATGCTTTAAGCAGAGTATCTTTAACTTTATTATAAATTGATTCATGAATAATCAATCTTCGTGTTGAAGTACATCGCTGACCTGCTGTCCCAACTGCACCAAAAACTACTGCAGGTATAGCAATTTTTAGATCAGCATCTTTAGTAATAATAATGGCATTGTTGCCACCAAGTTCCAATATTGTTTTTCCAAATCTCGCGGAAACAATTTCAGCCGCATGTTTACCAACCCTTGTTGAACCTGTAACAGAAACCATTGCAACTCGTTTATCATTTAAAATTCTTTCACCTACTGTTGATCCTTTTCCAACAATTAAAGTAAAGATTCCTTCCGGTAGATTATTTTCTTTGAGAACTTTTGCAATAATATTTTGAGTTGCGATAGCACTTAGCGGAACTTTGGATGACGGCTTCCAGATATTCACATCTCCGCATACTGCGGCAAGCATCGCATTCCACGCGTAGACGGCAACTGGAAAATTGAATGCTGAAATTGTACAGACTATTCCAAGTGGATGGTATTGATCATACATTCTGTGCATTGGCCTTTCAGATTGCATTGTATAACCATAAAGCTGCCGAGACTGACCAACTGCAAAATCACAAATGTCAATCATTTCCTGAACTTCGCCCATACCTTCCTGCAATGATTTTCCCATCTCATATGAAACGAGCATTCCAAGTGATTCTTTGTATGCACGAAGTTTATTTCCAATCTGACGAACAATTTCACCTCTTTTTGGTGCAGGAACCATTCGCCAGTATAAAAATGCCTCCTCAGCAGTTTTCATTAATTTTTCATAATCCTTTTCTGATCCTTGGTAAACGGAAGCAATAAATTTCCCATCCACAGGCGAATGAATTTTTAGTTCACCTTCTGATTTGGTTTCATTCCACTTTTGTCCTGTCGATGAACCAAAATTAACTTTATTTATTCCAAGCTTTTTTAAGAATTCCATACTTACTCCGGATTATTTTTATGACTGATTATTTATTTTTTTAATTATTGAATCTAAAGAAATCAATTTCATTTTGTTTTCAATATCAACCTGGACTTCTGAAAATAAATCGAGGAAATAGAAATTCAATTTTTCAGGTAAACTATTCTTTTTAATTGAATCTTTTCGTACATCAAGATGAAACGCTTTCCTATCCTCAATTGCACAATAAATTTCCTGTAAATGAATTTCTGACGGCTTCTTCTTCAACTTAAAGCCTCCGGTAGTTCCGGGATTGCTCTCAACGATACCATTCTTCACCAACATCGATAGTATCATCCTGAGTTTTGATGAATTTATTCCAATTGCTTTTGCTATTTGTGTACTTGTTACTGGTTTTGGATAATCTTGAGCCAGATAGCAAAGTGCTTTAACAGAGGTTGACAATTTTGTTGATGCTGACATAATTTATTAATTTGTTACGGTAAGTGTAACATATTAAAATGAAAAAATCAAGCAAAGTAGTTTCTATTAATCGAAGAATTAATGACTTAATAAAATGAAAATATTGAATTTACCTCAAGGCTTTTGTATTTTTGGATATTATTTAATTCTTATGAAGAATACAATTTTACATATAATTCTTACTTCATTCCTGCTCAGGCATAGGAGTTATTTTGTTTCTGCTTACGAATCTGTGTTTTAATCATCTAAACTCTTCTATCAACAGGCTAAGTTGCCTGTTGCATAATTCTTGCAATCAATATTTATTCATTATTTGAAATAGGTGATTATATGTTAACAGAAACAATTAACCCCGCGGAAAGAGTCAGAGATGTCATTGGAAAGCATATGCTTGCTGATGGATTCAACTTAGTTCTTGACCTTAAAAATAGTTTTAGAACTAGAATAGTTGATGAAAGAAATGGTGATGAGTATATAGATTTTTTCACATTCTTTGCGTCCAATCCTTTAGGGATGAATCACCCAAAACTCAATTCAGACGAAGTGAGAGAATTGCTTGGATATGCTGCAGTAAACAGACCTTCTAATTCTGATATCTATACCACTCATATGGCTAAGTTTGTTGATACCTTCAGCAGAATTGCCAAACCCGATTATATGAAACATCTGTTCTTTATTGATGGCGGTGCACTAGCAGTTGAGAATGGATTAAAAGTCGCGTTTGATTGGAAATTCAGGAAGAACTTAAAAAAAGGTTATAAGGATGAGAAAGGCTCTCAGGTAATTCACTTCAGAGAAGCATTCCATGGGAGAAGTGGATATACTATGTCGTTAACCAACACAGATGTTAACAAAGTTAAATACTTTCCAAAATTTAATTGGCCAAGAATCATAAATCCTAAAATCACATTCCCTCTTGAAAAGCATCTTGATGAAGTGATTAAATTAGAAAGACAAGCAATCGAGGAAATCAAATCGGCCATAATAAACAATCCCGACGATATTGCTGTATTGATACTCGAACCGATTCAATGTGAAGGTGGAGATAATTTTTTTAGACAGGAATTTCTGCAGGAACTTAGAACCATTACTCTTGAAAATGATATATTGTTAATGTTTGATGAAGTGCAAACAGGTTTCGGCATAACTGGGAAATTCTGGGCTTCCGAGTATTTTGTAAGACCTGATATAATTGCATTCGGTAAAAAATCTCAGCAGTGTGGCATTATGGTTTCTGATAGAGTTGATGAAGTTGAGGAAAATTGTTTTAATGTTTCTGGACGAATAAACTCTACCTGGGGTGGTAACCTCGTCGATATGGTCAGATCAACACAGATACTCGAAGTTATAGAAGAAGAAAAGCTAGTCGATAATGCTGCAAGACGAGGTAATTATTTGAAGAATAGACTTTACGAGATTCAATCACACTTCCCGAGCCTGATTAGCAACACAAGTGGTTTAGGACTTCTCTGGTCTTTTGATTTCCCAACCATAGAATCTAGAAATAAATTCAGAGAGCTGACTGAAAAAGAGAAATTATTAATTCTTGGATGTGGTACAAAGACGATTAGATTCAGACCAATGTTAAACATCGCTGATGATGAACTTGAAGAGGGCTTGCAGGTTATTGAGAAAGTGCTTAGAATTATGACGTCAATTAAATAATTATTTAAAAATAACTACTTGCCTGGAATGGCTCCTTTATTGGAGTCATTCCTGTTTTAAAGAGAATATTTAAGAAATAATTTTTAGATTTACACTAAGAAACTGATATAATAAAGAACAATACGATTGAGTAATAATTTAATTACTCAAGAATCTCATAATCATATTCTAAACCAGACTCTGAAATAAATTCAGGGAGAAAAATTGAATAAATGACTGGCAAACTTTACATAGTAAGCACACCAATCGGTAACCTCAAAGACATAACTCTTCGAGCAATTGAAACACTTAATGAAGTTGACTTTATTCTGTGCGAGGATACCAGAGTGACTTCAGTACTTACAAAACAATATAATATCATCAAGCAGCTTATTTCCTTTAATGCCATAACCGAGATAAGGAAAATTCCTTCGATAATTGAGAGACTTTTACAGGGTCAAAGTTATGCCCTGGTTTCTGATTCAGGCACTCCTGCCATCTCAGATCCCGGAATCAGGCTAGTTTCAGAAGCAATAAAGGAAGGGATAGAAGTGATATCAGTCCCCGGAGCAACAGCTTTGATAGCTGCTTTAACAATCAGTGGGCTGCCAACAGATTCATTTGTCTTTGAAGGATTTCTTCCTCAAAAAAAAGGAAGACAGAAAAAACTAGGAGAATTAACCGAAGAAGAAAGAACTATTGTACTCTATGAATCCTCTCATAGAATTGAAAAGTTGATTGATGAGTTGGTTCAATATTTCCCGGGCAGATTTGTTGTTGTTTGCCGTGAATTAACTAAAAAGTTTGAAGAATCCTGGCGAGGTTATCCTGCCGAGTTAAAAGAAAAGCTGAATGAAAAAATTATTAAGGGAGAATTTGTAGTAGTGATTGCGAATCGAGATTGGCAGAGTAAGAACTGATCATATTCATCCCCTCAACAAATAATTATAATCCTTTAGTACTATATCAAGAAAAGTTATCGGTCTCAATGTTGTTGTTATTCCTGTTTTCTTTTCAACAGCTTCTTTAGTTTTTTGCAGCATATCCTCATACTTCATCACATCAGGATTTTTATAATTCATATCCAGAACAGCTTTTACGATTGCAATGTCTTTGTCAGTTAGTACACTCACCTGCGGAAACTTCACTTCATAATTTACCGGAGTCGTTCTTAAAATAGTGTCATCAAGCTTTGCTTCTGATTTTAGTTTTACAACCGTTGTATCAGCAGCAAGATCACCAAGTCTCTGCCCCTTTCCGTTTACTATCATAGTCACTATTCCAACTGCTCCATAAAGAAAGTAATCTATTGGAGCTAATATCCATCGCAGAAAAAAACTTCCAATACCAGCCTGGCTTCCATCCAGTTTTACTACTCTCATTTTCATTATTTTTTTTCCAAAGGATTGCCCATTAAGAAAAGTTTCACAAAGCAGATGATAAAAGAACAGCGGTAAAAAGAAAATTACACCATATGCTACAGGAAAATAAAATGCTGAGCCGTCCGTTGCATCTAATAGCCAGATAAAAAGAAAAAAAACTGCGAGAAAATACCCTACCATAATTAGTACATCAATGATTGCAGCAACTATCCTTTCACCAACGCTTGCAACGGGGTACTCAATATTAACATTCTGTGTAGTTTGAATTTCTATCGTTTGCATAATTCAGATTAAATCAATCCGCGTGCCTTTAATTCTAAATACTTATTAATTGTATTTACAGAAAGATTCTGGGGAGTTGTTAGAATGGACTGAATACTGTATCTGGATAGTTCCTTTACAATTAACCGCTTTTCAAATGAAAATTTTTCCGCAATGGTTTTGTGATATATTTCCTCAAAATTCTCCGCTGGCTCATCTATCAAAGAAAAAAGTTCTGTATTAATGAAAAATATTACTATCACAAGATGTGCTTGTGAAAGCCTTCTTAAATAAGCAAGCTGCCTTTGAAGTGCATTCAAGCTTTCAAAATTTGTATATAAAAGAATAAGACTTCGGTGGCTGATCTTTTGAAGAATTGTGCTTGTCAGTAATTCAAAATCTGATTCAAGAAAATCAGTTTTCTGATTGTAAAGAATTTCAAGAATGTTCTGCATTTGTCGAGCTTGTCGATCTGCCGGTAAAATATTGTTGACTTTGTTTGAAAAAGTTACTAATCCGGCTTTATCCTGTTTATGCATCGCAATACTGGAAATAACCAGTGAAGAATTGATAGCATAGTCTAAAAGACTCATTCCCTTGAAAGGCATTTTCATTACGCGACCAATATCGATTACGCTGTACACCTGCTGAGATTTTTCATCATCAAAATGATTTACCATCAACCTTGTTTTTCTTGCCGTAGCTTTCCAGTTGATTGTGCGATAATCATCTCCCCGTACATAATCTTTTATGTGGTCAAATTCCATCGAGTGCCCAACACGCCTGATTCTTTTAACGCCGGCTTCTGTCAATCTATCAGAGATTGCCATCAGTTCATACTTTTTCATTTGAATATATGATGGATAAACCGGAACAATCTTCGTTCCTTCAAAACTAAATCTGCGTCGAACAAATCCAATTGGTGAAGCTGCGTAAATA
>CAZLJI010000180.1:0-5679 GCA_964559565.1 uncultured Ignavibacteriaceae bacterium
TGAAACTGCAATCCTCCATCAAGACGAAGAGATAAGCCTTTGTTATAACTGAACAGGCCAAGTCCGAAATGTCCACCCCAGGTATTAAAATTTTCTTGCGCCGAATAATTGGCACCGAATGATAGTGCAAATCCTCTCATCACAACAAAGTCAAAATTAATTCCTGCATTTACAGTTGCTACATTCCAGGTCAAGCTATGCTCTGATGGTACAAATGAAGTGTCAAGCCAATACAAGCTTGTATACTCTGTGATTTCTCCTGTAAATAATTTTTTTGAATTGTAAGAAAACGTTGGTGATATTGTGAATGATGGTACTTCGGTCGTATCGGTAATATGGATTGGCACAGGCATAATTGGTCCGGTTACTTCGGCTTCGCGGAGATAAAGAGTTTCCTCGACAGTTGCACAACCGAAAAGTGTTAGTACAAAACTGCAAAAGAAAATAATTTTGAAATATTTGATTGAATGTTTCATTGTTTTTTCCTTTCTTAATCTGGATTAAAGAACACTGCTGGTGCTGTATGCTGCGGCAAAAATTATTACGCCAACAAGAAGCCCGACTGCAATAATTCCGGCAATTAAGCCGATTGTTTCGCCAGTATCAGGTTTGCTTTGCTCGAAATTTATTATCTCATCAAGAGCAATTGCGCCTTTAAATGGAGCAATTGATGATGAAGCCTCTATTGCACCACTGCCATAAAGAGTATCATTTGCAATCTTATAATTATAAGCTAAAAAGTGATACCTGGTAGAATCCTTAGTTGTTAAAAAAAGCTCGTGGCTTAAATTTATTTCAGCCCGTCCCTCATCAACATCTTCTTTATTTATCACTTCTAAAGAATAACAACCGGTAAAATTGATTATAGATAAAATCAAAAAGCAAATAATATATTTATTGTACATTTTATTATTTCTCTAAATAATTAAAAAAATTTAATTGAATATCGTTCAAGATTTTGCTTTCTTAATCCGGGTTAAAAGAATCGGCTATCAGTGCAAGTATTAGTAAACCCGCAGCAAGAACGCCAACGGCCATGATGCCAAGAGTTAAACCGGTGGTAGTTCCGCTGTCAATTTGATATTGTTCTATGCTTTTTATTTCATTCATAGCAATCTTACCATCGAATGGTACTTCAGTCCCATCCTTTTGCAAAGTACCTTCTCCATAGATAGTATCATTTACTACTTGATAATGATATGCTTCAAAGTGAAACCTGGTTAAAGCATTCGTTGTAAAATAAATCTCATCATCAGTATCGATATGAGCTGTACCATTATTCAGTTTCTCTTTAGTGATCACTTCAGATGAGTAACATCCAGCATAGTTGAGAAAAGTTAAAACTAAAATGCGTGTGATATATTTTTTAAGCATTGTGATAACTCCATATTCTTACTTAAGTATTCAAAGCAAAAAACCAAAGCTCAGTCCAAACGATGGATAGAAATATGGATCTGCTTCAGTGCTATAAAGTGGTGTAAAGAAAATTCTGAAAACAAATCCTCCAGGACTTACATATCGATAGCCAACAATTCCAGTTAAAAATATCAGAGATTGATCGCCAGCAGGTAAACCAAATATCTCGACGTCTGTACCCGCGAAGAATGTTGCACCTAATCCAGATTCCAGTTTATGTCTCTCGCCACCAATAAGGTAACTTGCAGTAAAGGGAATATGAATGAAAGTTCCTTCAGCGAAGATTATACCAGGGGTTATTCCAAATCCTCCTCTAATAGTAAAATTCTCTGAAATAATTCTTTCGTAACTGATAGAGTAAACCAGGCTGTTGCCTCCTAATTCCAGATAAAACTGGTTTTGTTTTAAATTGGTGGTCGGAGTTTGCCCAATAGCATTGCACTGCAACAGAATAAGCCCGCCGAGTAATATTTTAGATAAAAGTATTATTTTCCTCATATCAATCTCCATCTAAATCTCCGCTAGTATATTAATTATAGTCTTCTCAATAATTGTCACAAAATTGTCAGAAAAAAGTAAAACGTTATTCTAACAATTAATAAATATGTCCAAAGTTCAAATAAAAGCCGATGTCGCCTTTATAAAAACCAACATCTGCTCGCACGATAAAATTGTCCATAAAGAAACGCAGACCAACAACAGGATTAACAATCCAATCAATTGTGTCTTCAGGATACAAATCTCTGTTCGAACCGTAGCCAACATCCAGCCCAGCTATTCCGCCAAACCTCCACCAGATTGGAAATCTCAATTCATTGTTAAACAAGAACTCAGAATAAAATCTGAATTTATCCATCGGAACTCCACGCAAAGTATTACTTCCTCCAACGGGTATAGCAAGAAATTGTGATGAACCTGATTCCGCAATTAGAACTTGTTCACTCGCCCTGCTGGCAAGCACTAGATTCTTGAACAGTATTTCCTTGAAATGACGAACAACGAAAGCCTGTTTGAAAAAGGAACTGTTATTTTCAAAGAGGTCAGGTGCATATTCAAGGTCGACTTCGAGTACTAGTCCGTCGGAGGGCTTGATGTAACTGTTTCTTGTATCCCATTTCCCATTAAGATTTACCGATACAAATTTGACAGAAGGTTCTTGCAGATATTTGTTTTCAACTTCATCAGTCGAAGTTAAACCAGTATCTCTTCTGTAATTATAGGTAGCTAAAGAAGTGAATTTTAATCCAAACCAGCCGGTGAGATCTTTTCTAAAAGCATGGTTCAGAAAGATTTTAGTTTCAATTAATTCATAAACACATTGATCGATGAACTCAACATTTTGATAGGCAGGATTTGTTTCTTCACTTTCCAATCCGTAGTAGTATAAATTGTAATTCTTCCATTTATCGTATTCGAAGGAAACATCCAGCGCAATGGGGAACTCAGTACCTTGTCGGCTTTCAAAATCAGGTATAGAAAAAACAAACTTATACCATTGTTCACCTTTTGTACTGTTGAATAAAATGAGATCAAAACTTTCTTCCGCATTCAGTCGATCATAAAAAAATACTTTCAAGCCATATCCGAGACCAGTATCAGTATCATAACTTAGTATAGGTAATGGTTCAATGCCTGCACGCTCAGTGGAATCGGTTTGTGCAAACGAATAAATGGTACAGGCGCTAAACAACAACAATACAAATTTAGCTGATTTAGGATCGCTATACATTTTAATTAAGATCCTTTAGTAAACGAAGAATTAAATTTTAAATTATTTTTTTTATAAAATTAGCTCTCTCATTTTCATTGCGAGTAATACCTCCCTGCAACAAGTGAAGGATAATTGCTGAGGATTCCATCAACCTTGGCGTCAAGAAAATCATTAATGTAATCGCGAACGTCAAGCGTCCACGTAAATACAAGGATATTCTGCGAGTGCATTTCATCAAGCATACTTTGCGATGGAGTTCCATTCGTCCACCTTGGAGCCCAGGCCTCGCAAGTTTGTAATGACTTTGCGGTGTTAGCATCTAACTCAACGAGTGTCGGTGTTGTATTTTTGTATACACTTGAATTATATGCATTCAAAATTTCATCAGTAGGAATTCCCATCAATATTTTAATATTTCTACCGATAGACAAAGCATAGTTAATCGCATTTTGTTGAACCAAAATTACCGCATCGACTATTTCAGGATCTTTCAAGTCAATCCAGATCAATGACAGTTTTGTTTCATCTATTATGGTGCTTAAAGCTTCATCGAGAGTAGGAATAGACTCCCCATAAACCAATTGTCCGAATATTTTAATTTGATCAAGATCAAAGTTCTCAACTTTACCGAGAAGATATGAACCTTGCACAGTTCTTGGTGAAAAGGTATCATCATGAAAAATAATTAAGTGTCCATCTCTCGTACGTTTTACATCAATCTCGACTCCGTTAGCACCTAATATCTCAGCGTATCTGATCATCTCAAGACTATTTTCTGATCTGGCAAGCCGTTCCGAGTTACGGCCACCACCGCGATGAGCTATAACATAAAAATCAGTAGGTGATGTGTTATTTATTGATCTTATTTTTCTAAGCACTATATCAGTGCCATCTGAAGCTTTACCGCGAATCGTAATTTTGTCCGGTACAATTTCCTGAATCAAATCAGTTGCTCCTTCTTCAGGTGAAATAGTAAGGTTTAAATTTTGTCCTGATCCTGAACGAACAATACGAATGTATCCATTAATTTCAATCAAGTCACCAATCGGCCCTCCTGCACATTCTGAAAAGTGAACATCGTGTTTTGAATACATGCACCACTTGCGATCTTTCCAAATGCCGACAACTTCTTCACCCAAAAGATCTTTACCGTAGTCAACTGCATATACACCGTTCATTACTGATTTGGAACTGTCGGATAATTGAACAGTATATTTATCATCAACGTATAACTCTGGCTCTGTTGGGAGATGCATTATGCAGGAGGTTAAGATTAGTAGAAATAAAAATGTGAGTCGTTTCATAATCAATATCTCCAAAAATCTAATTGTAAAGCAATTGAAGGCATAACAGAAATTATTCCCCGGTAGCTTAAGTAAAGAACGCGCAGCTCCGGTCCCAGGGAAAAATTATCAGCGAATGAAAAACGATAAAGTCCGATAAATGTTAATCCGAGTTCTATTCTTTGAGATTCAGCAGTGGAGCCATAATCTATAGTTGTCAGCATCAGGTAAGGACCCATTCCAACTCCAAGTTCAAGTCCTTCATATTGCATTGAAATTACTAGTTGAAGCGGAATAGCTGTTAAATTAGCCGATGCTTTTTCTTTACCTTGATTTGAGTAAACGGTGTCAACTTCAAATTCATCACTAACTACAAATGAATAACCAGACATTAAACCAACAGCAAGCATTCTTCCCGGATGCCACATTCCTCTGATAAAAACTCCATAACCTAATGAACTGCCGGACGGACCTCCGGGATATCTTTCATCCCTGAAAAAATTAACTGAAGAACTTGCAGTTGTACTTATCTCAACACGGTATGTGGTATCAATATCCGTTTGTGAAAAGCTTGTTACAAAGCCGGCTACAAATAATATGATTATAAAAATTTTCATAGCTGAAACGCAAAGAAAAATTCAGGAATAAAAAGTCTTTGATCAATTGTATTGAACATCATCCAGGATTGATATGGTGTTATCGAGTAAGTTAAACTGAACCCGATTGAAACTAATGAATGTTTCAGGAATGGCTGTTCAATTGCAATTGTGCAGAAATAATCGTTCACCGTATGTTCAGGCCCGGGTGCTTTTAATCCACTCACCCTGCTTGTGCTCTTAAAAATATATGAAGCTGCCCACGACATTGTTATAGAAAAATCATCAAGCCGATAACCAAACCTTAATATCGGCAGATAATAAATTGCATAAGCAGAGTTCCTATCAAACTGTCCATCCGTATTGAAGAAACCAAAGAAGCAGCCGATGTGATTTGCAAAACCAACGCTGAGTCGGTTTGAATTTGTATTCCACTGAACGCCTGTGTGAAGAAGGTTGCTAAAAATGTTTGTGGACAGGGAAGCGTTGAGTGAAATTTTTTCAAATAGTCCTAGTTTGTATTGCAAATCCAATGCAGGTGCAGGGTATTCATTTTCCATTACAGGGATGGGCAGGAGAGTGAACGAACCACCCAACTGTAAAATTGATTCACCAACTTTTTGCGGATATGGTTCATAGAAATAGGATACATAATATTTTTCTGCACTGTCGG
>CAZLJI010000181.1:0-5668 GCA_964559565.1 uncultured Ignavibacteriaceae bacterium
GAAGAAATTGTGCTTGGTATGCTGGCACGATTTACTCCAGGCAAAGGGCACGAGGAGTTTCTTTGGGCGGCAAAGGAGTTGAGTAAGGAGTATTCGTATCTAAAGTTATTGGTTGTTGGTGAACCAAGCAGAGGGGAAAGTGAGTATGCGGAGAAAATAAAACAGCTAGCAAGTGAATATGAATTGAACAATTTGATTTTTACAGGATACAGGGGAGACATACCCGAAGTCCTTTCAGCAATAAATATTTTTGTATTCCCTTCTCATTCGGAATCATTTGGAATTGCACTCGTTGAAGCAATGGCAATGAAGAAACCTTCCGTATGTTCAAATTCTGAGGGTGTACTTGATATTGCAGTTGATGGTGAAACATCTTATCTCTTTGAAAAGAAAAACGCTGGTGATTTAAAAGCAAAACTTAAATTGTTGATTGACTCAAAAGAAAAACAAATTGAGTTTGGTGAAAATGCGAGGAAGAGAGTGATAGAAAATTTTGATATCAAAAGTGTGACAGATAAAGTGCTGAAAATATATCAAGATGAAATTAGTCGAGCCTACTGAGCAATGGATACGAATAAAAAAATAACCGCTACAATTATTTCTTTTAATACTGATATTACTAACCGAATAATTTCCAACCTCAATGAAATTAAATTGTTTGATGAGGTTGTTGTCATTTCCAAAAGTAATCTTAACGATAAGAGCCTGTTTTTAGTTAAATCAGACCATCCTTTCAGTAGCGAAGCAATCAAAAAAGTAATTGAAAAAACATCAACACCGTACTTACTATTACTAAATGGCAGCAAGTATGTTGAATTGACTAACGATGCGGCTAATACTTTTATTTCTGAAGCGGATAAAACAAAAGCGGGCTGGATTTATTCAGATTTTTATGAAGAGCAAAATGACAAACTACTTCTGCATCAGCTAATTGATTATCAAATCGGCAGTATTAGAGACGACTTTGTTTTTGGAAATTGCTGTATAGTCAAGACGGATGTAGCTAAAAATTGTATGGAGGAATTATATTCCGCGAAAAGCGATTTACGTTATTCGGGTTTGTATGATCTGAGATTAGCAATCTCGCGTCACTCATCGGTGATTAGAATTAGTGAGCCTCTTTACACGGTTTCGATAACTGATGAATTTACTGCCAACGAGAAGATATTTGACTATGTTGATCTTAAAAACCGGGAAGTGCAAATAGAAATGGAACAAGTTGCAACACATCATCTTAATAAGATTAACGCATATATTAATCCTGCAAGTAAAAAGTCTGTTGGCTTTGATGATAAATTTAATTGCGAGGCTTCAATTGTAATTCCTGTAAAGAACAGAGTAAATACAATTGGTGATGCAATCAACTCAGCATTAAAGCAAAAAACAAAATTCAGTTTTAATGTTATTGTTGTTGATAACCATTCGGAGGATGGAACAACAGAATTTATAAGAAATAAATCGTTAGAAGATAAAAGAGTAGTTCACATCATTCCTGAAAGGACCGATCTAGGAATTGGCGGATGCTGGAACGAAGCAATTTTTCATCCTGAGAGTGGTAAGTTTGCTATTCAACTAGATAGTGATGACCTATATTCTGATGGAAACACATTGCAGAAAATAGTTGACAAGTTTTATGAAGATAAATGTGCGATGGTTATCGGCACCTACAAACTGACAGACTTCAACCTGAATGAAATTCCTCCCGGAATAATTGATCATCGTGAATGGACTGACGATAATGGTCAAAACAATGCTCTCAGAATTAATGGACTCGGTGCACCAAGGGCTTTCTATACTCCCATCATAAGAGAAGTAAAATTTCCAAATGTTAGCTATGGAGAGGATTATGCTGTGGGACTTGCTATATCACGACAATATAAAATAGAAAGAATTTATGAACCAGTTTACATATGCAGACGCTGGGAGGGCAATACTGATGCTTCGCTTTCAATCGAAAGACAGAATGCAAATAATTTTTACAAAGATTCTCTCCGGACAAAGGAAATAGTTATAAGACAAGGACTAAATCGAAGTATTAAACATTGAAATTACCCGAGAAAATAGTTTTAAAAGACTTTCAAATTGAAAATTTAATCAGCAATAATGATTATGCTTCTGCAGCGGATTATCTTTTCAACTCCCAGTTAAATAGCTGGGAGTTGATGAGCAAGAACTATGATGCCCTCAAAAATGTTAAAACTAAATCTTTCTGGTTTGATGGTTTCAAATTAAAAGTTCAATTCAATCCTGAAAGAATAAGATCAACTTCGGCAGAAGTTGATGAGAATTCTGTAAAGAGCAGGGAGTGTTTCTTATGCATTGAAAATCTTCCGGAAGAACAAAAAGGAATTATCATCGCAGATAATTTTATTTTACTGTGCAATCCCTATCCAATATTCTCTCAGCATTTTTCAGTATGTTCTCTTAAGCACCAGCCGCAGCGAATATCAAATGCGTTCGGTGAATTTCTTGAGCTTACAAAACTACTTTCGCCAAAATATTGCCTGGTTTACAACGGACCGGCTTGTGGTGCATCGGCACCGGATCATCTGCATTTTCAGGCAGGCACGAAAAACTTTATGCCGATTGAAAATGATATCCAGCAATTAAAGAATGATATTGGACAGCATATTCAGGAAGATGAAATCATCACAACTTCTTTTATTGATGATGGCTTAAGAAAACTAATATTGATAGAATCCACTGAGCAAGAGGAGATAGAAAAATCATTCAGAACAATTTATAATGCTTATGAGAAATATTCCGAAGAGAAGTATGAGCCAATGATGAACTTAGTTTGCTCTTACAATGATGAATTCGGATGGAGCGTAATAATATTTTTAAGAAACAAACACAGGCCGGAATGTTTTTATAAAAATGATCCCGACAGAATACTAATTAGTCCGGCAGCAATTGATTTGGGAGGAGTAGTCGTAACTCCAAGAGCAGAGGATTTTGTGAAAATTGATCAATTACTTCTTCAGCAGATATTTAAAGAAGTATCGCTTGATAAAAAAACTTTTTCTTCACTCGCAAAAAAAGTTAAATCTGAATTTCGCTAATCCAGCAATCCCGAAGGTGTTTGTGGTGTTGATATCAACTTCTTTAATATTTCCCATTTCATTGCAAGATTCTCATCCGCGCCGCTGTTGCTTTCAACATAATTGCGAATAATTTCTTCACCCATACTATAAGTAACTATATAACTTCTGTAAGTTTTAATAAAAGAAAGATATTTCTCGGCTCGCTCTTTTGTGCGTAGTTGAAATTTTTGTAACCAGGCAACTGCTTCCGCTTCTGTCCAGTCTCCGTTAAGATAACTTCGGGCAGCTAAAATACCAGCGTCACTCAATTTATCCTGCAACGAAATAACTTTATAGTAAAGGTCAGCATTCGTTGTATCGAGTTTGGCAAGCGGAAATAAAATTTCTTTTTCAAACTTCATCCTTTCGTCTCCCGGGAAGAGAAGCTCTTCACTGATAACTGCTGTGCCTTCGGCAATAAGTGATTGCGGAGAGTAAAGTGGATAAACAGTATACTCAATCCATCCTTTGGTTTTAACCAGATTTTGTTCCAGCAAAACATTGTAAACATGATGACCCGGGTAACCTTCGTGGGCTGCAAGTCCAACCGGGCTATCAATATAAACGGGAAAGTCGGTTGCTATTTGAATCAAGCTGAAAAGATTTCCTTTATACCAATTGTATGCACCCCAGGGTTTACCCGCAACATATTCAGTTTTAAATTTTTCGCCAGCGGGAAGATCAATGTACTTGCTCGTTCTTCTTTTACATTCTTTAATTGCAGCATCAAAGACTGTGGTGATTTTGTCTTTTGGCACTTCAAATTTCTTTTTGAAGTTTGAAATTCTCTCTGAGACATCTCCTTTACCGGGAAGTATTATGTCAAGCTCATCAATAACCATTTGCAAATCTTCCTCATTGATATCAGGAGGGGAAACGTCATACAAAGCTCGTGACTCAAGATCGAACGGCAAGACAGAACCGCTTAAAATTATTAGTTTGGTCTTGACAGCGAAAAGCTGTTTGTAGAGATAGCGGTACCTTAATGTTTCAAGCTCAGTTGCGTTGTATTCATTTAATAGTTCAAGTTCGTTCAATAGTGAATCAGCTTCTGAAATTAATTTAACGTTTGTCGTTGAATCGATATTGAGATTTTCTTCCCTTGGCTTCCATTCTTTTGGTCCATAGTATGCATCAACGTACAATGGATCGTATTTGCCAACTTCGAGCACCAGCTTAACATATCCTTCTGCAATGCTATTCATTTTTAATTCAACGTCACTTTTTGGTTTCTGATCTTTTTTTTCACTGCAGGATAGAGTCAGCAGAATAACAATTAAAGATAAAATTATTCTATTCACTTTTCTTCCTTCTGGCATCAATAAAAGATTTAATTGCAAAGATTAAAAATATCAAACAGAGCACAGCCATTATTGCCTGAATTGTTATAGCAGATGGTCTCTCAAATACTTCGCCTCCAATCATCCTAAAGAATTTAAGTAAACCACTGACCGTTCCGCCAAATCCCAACAGCATCAAGACGGCAACGCCATGCATCGCATGCTTTAAATATTTTTCGTTGAGCGCAATGAAACCTAAAACCAGAACAGGTATTCCTAAAAAAGCTGGGATTAGTGCAGTTATACTTTCACTGCTGATGCCAAAGTAGCTTATAAGTCCTAAGATGATAAGTGTTACTCCAAATGCGATTGAAAATTTTGCCATATTTTACCAAGTATTTTTTTGTTTGATGCGTAAAGTTAACAAATCAGGATTAATGATTTAATGCAATTCATTTATGTTAAGAATCGCTCTGATTGTTTTAAATATCACGTAGTTTCGAAAACTCTAAGTTTATTTACAAATAAATCGTTATTCATTTATACTCTGCCATCAATTTAATTTCAGGATCAAATAGCTGATGCTACTAATGTCAGCTGTAATCACGTTATTATTGACTTGTAATGATTCACCGCTGATCAGATCACGAGCTACTCTGATGGAATAAATAGCGGGAAGTGTCAAATTGATTTGCTGATCTTTTTCACTCTTGTTGAGAATGACCAGTATCCTTTCATTCATATCTGATCGTACATAAGCATATATATTTTTATCTGCCTGAAGAGTTAAGAAATCACCATTTCTCAGAGCAGAATGATCTTTCCTGATGTGAATTAGATTGCTAACGTCCTTGAATGTTTGTTTTTCAAATTCGTTCAGATCATTACCGAATCTCATCACCCTTCTGTTATCCGGATCTGCAGCACCGGTCATTCCAATTTCATCTCCGTAATAAATAACGGGCACACCGGGAATCGTTAAAATATAAGCGAGATGAAGTTTCAATTTTTCATAGCTTGAGGCATTATCAACCTTTGGTGGATTTGTCCAGGCGAATTCATTTGCTTTTCCATCATTTATTTCAAGGTCACCATCTGCATAAGACATATAACGGATTTTGTCATGGCTGCTTACAAGATTTCCCATCAGGTGATTGACGCCATACACCTGAAAAGTTTTTTGCATTTGGTTATCAAGCAGTTCAAATGAATTTTCTTCTTCAAGAAAAACAGGAATGGCTGTATCGTAAAGATTGAAGTTAAATTGTGAACTGAGTTGTCCGTTGCTTACGTAGGAACTGATTA
>CAZLJI010000182.1:0-5665 GCA_964559565.1 uncultured Ignavibacteriaceae bacterium
TAATTAATACTTCTAGTTTGAGCTATTTTTAAGTTTTTTCATTCCTAAAGAATCATTCCAGTATAATTACCTAACCACTCATCAATTATTGCTTGAATTTTATCAGATTTTTTTGATTGTTTCATCCGTTCACAAAAAATATTTACTCTTTTTACGGAGGAACGATGAAAAACGTATCTGGTATTTTCGTATTGATTTTGTTAGCTGCACTTTTAACTGGCGGATGCGGTGACCAATCATCCGAACTTAAAATACAAAATGAAAAATATACACTGGAAAACGGATTGGAGGTAATACTGCATGAGGATAAATCAGATCCTCTAATTGCTGTTGCTGTTTTGTATCATGTTGGTTCCAACAGGGAAGTGAAAGGAAGAACAGGATTTGCCCATCTTTTTGAACACATCATGTTTCAGGAATCTCAGCATATTCCACAGGATCAATTATTCAAAAAAATTCAAAATGCCGGAGGAACTCTTAACGGAGGAACCTGGAATGATGGTACAATTTATTTTCAAGTTGTACCAAGCAATTCACTTGAGATGGTTTTATGGATGGAATCTGATAGAATGGGATTTCTACTAAGCACAGTCACGCAGGAAGCTTTTATGAATCAGCAATCAGTTGTTCAGAATGAAAAAAGACAAAGAGTTGATAATGAACCTTATGGTCACACAGAATATGTTCTGGACAAATTATTATATCCTGAAAATCATCCTTATAACTGGCAAACAATCGGGGAAATGGAAGATTTGAGAAATGCTACGCTAGCCGATGTTCACGAGTTCTTTAAAAAATGGTACGGCCCTAACAATGCAACATTAGTAATTGCAGGTGATTTTGATAAGCAACAGACCAAGAATCTTGTGCAAAAATATTTTGGTGAAATTAAAAAGGGTGAAGAAGTTGAACCGCTCAACCCAATGCCTGTTACACTTGACAAAACGAGAAAAGCATATCATGAAGATAATTTTGCTAAATCCCCCGAACTCAATATCGTATTTCCAACTCCACAGCAATTTACAAAAGATGATTATGCACTTAAATTTTTCGGCGATCTTTTTGCACAAAGTAAAAAAACTCCGCTTTATAAAGTTGTTGTTGAAGAGAAAAAGCTTTCTCCATCTGTTACAGCGTATCAAAGCTCACAAGAAATTGCAGGTGAGTTTACAATAACAATCAGAGCTTTTCCGGATAAGAGTCTGGATGATGTTGAAAAAGCAGTTATGGAAGCGTTTGAAAGATTTGACAAAGAAGGATTCACGGATAAAGATCTTAATCGTGTAAAAGCAAGAATAGAGACACAATTTTACAATCAGATTTCAAGTGTGCTTGGAAAATCCTTCCAATTAGCCAGCTATAATACTTTTACAGGCTCACCAGATTTTGTTACCACCGATCTTAAGAATCTGCTCAGCATTTCCAAAGAAGATGTTATGAATGCGTACAATAAATACATAAGGAATAAACCATACGTTGCGACGAGCTTTGTCCCCAAAGGAAATGCGCAGCTTATTGCAGCAAATTCTGAAAGATATCCTATTGTAGAAGAAAAAATTGAAGATCAGGATGTTATTGCAATGAATCAGGGTGAAGATATGGGCTCTGACAAAATAAAGGTTGAAAAAATCGAATCCAGTTTCGATAGAAACATTGAGCCTCCTGCAGGACCAGATCCTCTGCTTAATATTCCAATAATCTGGAAAGATGAGCTATCAAACGGATTGAGAGTTTATGGTATCGAACAGCCCGAGCTTCCGCTGATTAATTTCTCTATAACAATTAAAGGCGGTTTGATGCTGGATGATATCAATAAAGTAGGCGTAGCAAATTTAATGTCTGATATAATGATGGAAGGAACGAAATCCAAAACACCTATTGAGCTGGAAGAAGCAATTGATGATTTAGGTGCAAGCATAAATATGTATACTACGAAAGAATCAATAGTTATTGATGCTAATTGTCTGGCATCCAAATTCTTTGATGTTTATGGTCTTGTAGAAGAAATTCTTTTTGAGCCAAGATGGGATGAGAAGGAATTTGAAAGAATAAAGAGAGAAACTATAGAGAGAATTAGCAGAAGCAAAGCCGATCCTTCCACTGTGGCTTCAGGAGTGTTTGATAAATTAATTTATGGAGATAAAAATATATTCTCTAAAAATATTTCCGGAACAGAAGAATCAGTGAATTCTATCTCAATAAATGATCTCAAAGCTTTTTATAGCAGCTACTTTGTGCCAAATCTTTCAGCAATTACAATTGTTGGTGATATCAGTGAGGATAAAGCTGTATCAACATTTCAGTCGCTTGAACTCAAATGGAAAAAGAAAGAAGTCGAATTAAAAGATTACCCGCTTCCACCAAAACAGCAAATTGCTGCCCTGTACTTTGTGGATTTCCCGGATGCCAAGCAATCAGTTATAAGAATTGGAAATTTAAGTTTGGCATATACAGATCAGGATTTCTACCCTGCAACTGTGATGAATTACAAATTAGGCGGAAGTTTTAGTGGTAATGTAAATCTTATTTTACGCGAAGAAAAAGGTTTTACTTACGGCGCAAGAACAGCATTCAATGGTTCACTTTATCCCGGATATTTTGCTGCAACTGCAAGTGTAAGCTCCAGTGCTACTCTTGAATCGGTTCAGATATTTATTGAAGAAATGAATAAATACCGTGAAGGTGTTCGTGCTTCAGATCTTGAGTTTACCAAGAATGCACTTATCAGATCGAATGCAAGAGCTTTTGAAACACTTGGAGCTTTACGAGGAATGTTGAATAGCATCGCAACTTATAATCTCCCCTTTGATTATGTAAAACAAAGAGAGGACTTTGTCAGGAATTTCACAGAAGATCAGCTTAAAGAGCTCGCACAAAAATACATTGAACCTAATGTAATGACTTACTTAATAGTTGGAGATGCAAAAACGCAGCTTGAGCCATTAAGGAAGCTTGGTCTAGGAAATCCCATACTTTTAGACAGAGACGGAAATCCGCTCTGAATTTTTGGGTTGTCCTGAAAATTTTAGGCTGTTCACCAGTAAGAACAGCCTTTTTTATTGCATAACCAATTGAATCTGATTATTCAACTACTTAATTTGATTTCAGCTTCTTTTAAAGCTTTGTAGGAAACAAAAAAAGTGCAGCAATGAAAGAATTTTTCAGCGTTCAGGAAGTAGCAAAACTGTTGAACATAAGTCATTCAGCAGTGTTATATCATATTCATTCCGGGAAACTTAAAGCCCAGCAGGTTGGAAAGATTTATATTATCTCGAAGGAAGACTTTGGTGATTTTCTTAAAAAACACCGTGAACCAAAGAAAAAATTCAAAGGCACTCAAACAAAGTTAGATCTTTAGAACTCACTCGTTACAAAACAAAAAAATTTGTTTCCGATAATTACTTCGCTCTTCCTGACTTACTCCGGCAAATTTCTTGATTGTATAGCAATAAGCAAAAATTATAGGGATGATCATATTGTCATCGCGCGAATAAAACTCATCTATCTCTTCCACAACATCTTCAAGAGAAATCTTATCGGACTTTCCTTCGTCAGAAAGTTTTTCCATATCTTCTTTGCAGCTAAACGATGCAATCTCTGGGTGTTTTTCCTGAGTCAGTCGGTATCTGTCAAGTATTGATCTAAGATAAGATTCTTTAGAAGTGCTGTAATGCTGAGCAGGATCTTCCATCCTTATCCAGGTGTAGCCGTTCTCTGCACCTTTTGTGTATCTCTCAGATTGAGTAAATACAGTTATTGGCAATAAAGCTACAAGTATTATGAAGTAATTGTTCATCTAATTAAGATTTCATTTGGCTGAAATTAAATTCGTCATAAGCGATTCAAAATACAATTGCAAAATGGATTAAACTTTTGTATGAATTATATTGCATAATCATTATTCCGGAACTTATATGGCATCACATCTTCTAAGCAAATCATCCTTCATTAAAGGACTTCAGTGCGAAAAGCATCTTTACCTTTATAAATATCATTATGATGAATTGGATGAGCTGTCTGATATGCAAAAAGCGATATTTAAAAGAGGGACAAACGTTGGAGAACTTGCTCACAAGTTGTTTCCGGGTGGTGTGATTGCTGCACAAGGTGATCCGCCAAATTATGATAAGGCATTACAGAGAACTAAAGAACTTATGAATGACGGTGCGAAGGTGATTTATGAAGCGGCTTTTATGTTCAATGAAGTGCTATCGATTGCTGATATTCTTGTGATGGAAAAAGGAGGCGCTAAAGTTTATGAAGTAAAGAGTTCAACTTCAATTTCAGAGACATATATAAATGATGCGGCTTTGCAATATTATGTTATTTCGAATCTGGGAATCAGAGTGAAAGATTTTTCCATCATCTACATCAACAATCAATATGTAAGAAAAGGAGATTTGGACTTAGAGGAATTGTTTACAACTGAATCAGTGTTCGAACTGATTTTGCCTTTACAGAAATTAGTTAAGGAAAATGTGGACAGGTTTAAGAAAGTTATTTTAAAGAAAAAAATGCCCGACATCGAAATTGGTGAGCACTGCTATAATCCTTACACATGCGGGTTTTTTAATTACTGCAGAAAACATATTCCCGAGGATTCAATTTTTGATTTTTCCGGTATGCACCTTGCCAAAAAGTATGAGCTTTATAGAAATGGAATAATAAGACTTGATGATGTGCCCGAAGATTATTCGCTCAATAAAAACAACAAACTCCAGTTAGAGGTTCATAAAAGCGGTAAACCATTGATTGATAAAAAAGCGATTAAGAATTTTCTTTCTGATTTGAATTACCCGCTTTACTTTATGGATTTCGAAACTTTCCAGCCGGCAGTTCCATTATTCGGTAATTCAAAACCTTACCAGCAAATACCGTTTCAATATTCTGTCCTTCTGAAGAAAAATAAAAACAGTGAGGCTGAGCATTTTGAATTCCTTGCTGAACCGGGCGAAGACCCAAGAAAAAAGTTTATTGAGAACTTGTTAAAAGTAACAAAAGGCAAAGGTGATGTTCTTGTTTATAACAAGACATTTGAAATCACAAGGCTGAATGAGATTGCACGAGACTATCCTGTGTTTGCTGATGAGATTGAAAAGCTGGTTTTAAGAATTAAAGATTTGATGATTCCGTTTCAGAAAAAATATTACTATGCACCTGAAATGAAAGGTTCGTATTCAATTAAAGCTGTACTGCCTGCACTCGTTCCCGAATTAAGTTATGATAATCTGGAAATAAATGAAGGTGGACTGGCGTCTATTGCTTATGAAAGTCTGCAGACTGAAACTGACTTAATGTTTATTGCAGAAATTAAGCAGCAGTTATTGGAGTATTGCAAGCTTGATACGCTGGGAATGGTGAGAATTTTGGAAAAATTAGAAGTGTTGATAGACAAAAAATAAAAATCATCTCAACCTCTCTTGCCCTTCTTAAAATTATCGCTTAGTTTTAAATAAGCTTTTTAATTTAAAGGTAATAAAATGAAGAGCAAATTACGGGGTACGTTTGTTCTCTCTCCTCTCGAAATACTTTCTGGGAAAACATTTCCGCACAAAAATATCCAAAGCAATCTGGTCAGGATTTTTTTCATCACAAATACACAGGTGATAAGATGAAAATAAAAATAGTATTAAAGGAAACTGACTTCCTGTAATTTTTTAAAATG
>CAZLJI010000183.1:0-5663 GCA_964559565.1 uncultured Ignavibacteriaceae bacterium
TTTCAACAACTCAGACGTAATCTTTTATGGCAGATTTACCGGTGAATATTTATTCCCGAGTACACAGATTGGCGTATGGGGATTAAAAGGTCATGCCGCTTCGGGTTATCTTGAAGGATCCGGGGGAGCTACTGTTACAAGGCCTGATGTTGAAGCCTTCAGAACTACATGGTTTTCACTTGGCGGTGGTGGAGAATATATGCTTAATATTTCTGATGTTGTGATGCCCTATGTTTACGCCGGTGCTGCATATCTTTATTTTGATCCAAATGATCCGGGCGGTGAGCCTCTTTTGAGAAACAGCCAGAAAAAATATTCAAAGCATGAGTGGTCATTAATTGGTGAAGGCGGATTCAAATTTATTGTAGCGGATAATGTTTCCCTGAATATTGGTTTTAATATGAACTATGTTAATATGGATAACCTTGATGATGTTGTAATCGGATCGGATAATGATATTTTCTTCACCGCCTTTGGCGGACTCACGGTTTACTTGTTTGGGATCAAGGATTCGGATGGTGATGGTGTTGCCGATAATGATGACCTCTGTCCGGATACTCCTCAGATGGTAATTGTAGATCAATTTGGATGTCCCGTTGACATTGATAATGACGGCGTGCCTGATTATCTCGATAAGTGTTCAAATACACCTGCAAATATTCCAGTAGATGTTGATGGTTGTCCTGTGGATTCTGACGGCGACGGCGTACCGGATTACCTGGATTTATGCAAAGATACTCCGGAAGGAGTGAATGTAGATAAAAGAGGTTGTCCAATGGACTCGGATGGAGATGGTGTACCTGATTACCGTGATAATTGTCCCGATACACCTATAGGTATTGAAGTAAACCGTTTTGGCTGCCCGCTTGAATCAATCGAAACTAAAGTTCCGGAAATAACTTCAATGGTTCTAAGTTCAGGAGTGAATTTTGAAGTTGGTAAATCAACATTACTATGGGGTGCACAATCAGAGCTTGATAAAATGCGTGAAGTAATGGTAAAGTATCCGGATTCAAATTGGAGAATTAGCGGTTATACTGATAACACCGGATCCTACTCATTAAATATGAAATTATCTTATGACCGTGCACAGGCAGTAGCAGATTATTTGATTCAAAAAGGAATTAGAAGATCACGTTTGATAGTCAGCGGTAATGGACCGAATTATCCTGTAGCAGATAATGCTACTGAATCCGGCAGATCGCTCAACAGGAGAGTTGAAATTAATTTAATCGAGAATGGTACAGAAACTATTGATATTCCGAAAACTACCAGCGAATATAATATTGCTGCCGAAAGAAATACAGGGAACATGATCTTCACCGATGGAAATTTATATTGTGTCCAGGTTTCGTCATTCCGTTACAGGAGTGAGGCTGAAAAACATGTTCAGCGATTAAGAAATTCTGGTGAGAATGCATTCGTTGTTGAAGCTAACTTACCGGAACTTGATGGAATCTGGTATCGAGTGAGGGTTGGATACTTTGATTCCTTAAGTGAAGCAAAGGTTGCAAGAGAAAAGCTAATTAAATAGTGCCAGAAAAGTATTCAGGTACCGATAGCAGCCCGTCTCATAAGTCGTTATGACTCTGTTGATGCAACATTTATGTTGGTGTGTATTAAATTTTCGTAAGCTGCAAGTCTCACCTTCAGCTTGCCGAAGCGGAAACCTTGTGGCTACTATAAGAATTTGAGAAATGAGAAAAGCTTTACGAAATTTTTGCTCGAATTTAATATCCCCTTTCCTGCTCCCGCATTCAATACTGCTATAAGGTAGGTTAATTTATTTTTCCGACTAACATTAGTGATTTAGTTGTGGTTTTTGAAAGTCAAAATGGTAACTGTTCCGACAGGTGAGATTGAGAATTTCCGGTGAAGAAATTGGAATTTAAAAGCTAATGTTTAGCTTATTGATTTTCATAGATAATTAAAGATAACTTAAAAAAATATAATAAGTTAACCTGATATATCTCAGAATTACCATCCTCCACCTCCACCACCGCCTCCTCCTCCACCAGAAGAACCACCTCCACCGCCTCCTGATGAAGAACCAGGTGCAGTTGATGAAGAAGATATTGTACTGCTCAAACTGCCTGATAATGAAGTAGCAAACCCTGTTGCACCTAACGTGCTCCAGGCTGCACCTGTGTACCAGCCCGGATTATATGAAGTAGATTCTTTCCCTATGCTAGAAAGTATATCAGAGAATCTCTCAGCCCATTGGTTTTCAACATTCAAAGCAAGAGCATAAGGTAAAAATGATTCAAAGAGTTCAGGAGTTCTTTCTGGTTCTTTTACTGAATAAAGTCTGTCCTTCTCAGCTACCCCAAGATACATTCTGAATCCTTCTATTTTATCCATTATCTTTCTTCCAAGAAGAGTTGGCGCTTTAAGCAGGTTGTAAAAGACGATGTTCACAAGAGCAATAATACCAATAACAATAATCATCAGCGGTGAACTGACTTCTGCAAGGAAATAAAAACCTACTATCTCACCAATAATAAATGGAATCGAAAAAAGTGTTATAAATATTGCTCCACCTAACGCTGTTACCTTTCCCCTTCCCTTATTGAGAACACCTTTCCATGCATTAAAGACTGCAAACAATAGTGCTGCAACCCCCATACTCCAGAATGAAATCCAGATTAAAATAAATACCTGTTCTCCTGAGCCTCCGATAATAGAGATTAACAGTATCAGAATGGATATTGCGAGGCCAATGAAGAAATATTTCCTGTTGGTATAGAAATAATTTTTCTCATAACTATTCTTAAGAGAATTTTTTAATGCTTTAATTGCACCTTGCAGAATTGAATGGTTTTTCTGCTTGAGCTCCAGCTCCTGTCTGCCACTATCGCTCTTAAATCCTAATTTATGCAATACTGTTTGTTCATCGGTCGTTAGAGACTTTTTACTCCCATTGCCTTTAACCAGGCGATAATCACTTTCATCCTCTTCTATTTTTAGATAACCTTTTACAGCAAGAGACACTATAGTGCTGGTGAATATCTTATTATCATATCCCATTTCTGAAACAAATCTTACTGAAGCGGGAGACATATTATCTGGTGGTTCGTATAATGGGATTACCAGACCTTTTGTCGGATCTTTACCTACCCGCAGCCAGATTATCAGGTAATAAAATATCAATGCAACAATTCCAACCAGACCAAACACTATCTGAAGGTTATCTTGAATAAAATAACCAACTCTTTCAGTTTGTGTTGGCTCGTATACTAAACCTTTTGGCCATTGTACTGAAATTGTCAAGCCTTCATTTGGATTTAGCATATTTGTTGTAGTGAAAACAATTCTATCGGAGCTTATAACTTCATAAGTATAATTACTTCCATTGAAACCGCTCAATCCTGTGTAACCATATAACTTCAAATCATCTCCTGAAACAGGTGCAGGTAGATTGACCGTGGCAGTAGCTTTTTCGATAAGAAAATCCCAACCATCGCCGGTTACATTCCAATAGAGTTCATCAAATTTTTCAAAGTAACCTAATTGTCGATTAGTTTCGTATTTAATTGAATAAGTGTATTCACCAACCGGAAGAAAATAATCACTGCTTCCAAAGTAAACCCTGATACCGTTGGATACATCCTCCGTGTGATAATCCTCAGAATTCCCATCTCTTGAAATTTCCAGGATTTCGAATGTTATAACTACATTATTTCCATATTGATCTTTGTACTCAGTTGGAAAGTCTCGATAAATACCTCTTTGTATATTTTGCCCTGCTGCATAAACTTTAATCTGTTCAGTCACAATCATAGAAGCATCTTCATTGATAGTTATTTCACTGTCAAATGAAATTATTCTCTCAATATTCTCATACTGTGCGATGGAATTAAAGCTGAAAAAGATAGGATTGAATAGGAGAAGAAAGTAAAATATTTTAATCATAATTTTACTTCGGGAGTTGTTTTTTCAGTTGCCAGAGTTATCTCAAAGAAATTATCCTGCTTAAAATCAAAAATCCCTGCCAAAATATTTGAGGGAAATGACTCAACCCTGATATTATAATTTCTTACCGCACCGTTATAATATCTCCGGGCGTATTGCAACTGATCTTCAATTTCAACCAGCTGATTCTGTAAATTGAGGAAATTTTCGCTTGCTTTTAGATCAGGATAATTCTCAACGGCTACAAAAAGATTTTTCAACATACCTGAAAGATCTGACTCAGCAGGTGCTTTATCTTTAATGCTATCAAATTTAACTGCTTCACTTCTCTTTTGTGTTATATCCTCTAAAAGTGTTTTCTCGTGCTGACTATAGCCCTTAACTGAAGCAACGAGATTAGGAATAAGATTATGTCTTCGCTTAAGCTGAACATCAATACCGCTCCATGCTTCCTTGATTAAATTCTTATCCCGAATAAAAAGATTGTAAATGATAATCATCCAGATAGCTATTGCAGCAGCAGCTATTATCAAAACTATGGACAAATATTGGCTTCCTTCAGTATGTTTCTTAGTTCGTTGAAATTCTTTGCTACAGGTATTCCAAGGTTCAATAATCGTTCCTCATCCTGATGCCCGTGAGAAAGAAGAATACAGTCAGAATTTATTTCTTTAGCTACTTCATAGTCGTGAATTGTGTCACCAACAAGTAAAATATTACCAGCTGCTCCATTAGCACGAATTTTCGTTGCCAGATCTTTTGCAAGGTGTGATTTACCGCTCGCATAAATGTTATCCAGCCCAACGATGTTATGGAAGTACTTATCTATTGCAAAATGTTTTAAGATAGTATTAAGGCTATTTTGCTCATACGCAGATAAAAGATGCTGCCGAATTTTTTTTGATTGCAGCTCAGATAATATCTCCCTAACTCCGAAGAATAAATCACAACCATTTTTTCTTAGCTCGTACTCATCCATAAACTGCTTACCAAGTACCTCGAACGAATTCCTTTCAAATGTGTGACCAGCAATTTTATAGTATTCAATAACCGGAAACGTGAAGATCTCTTTATATTTTTGAATTGAAATGTTTGGTATCGATTCCTGAGTAAGAAGTAAGTTCATTACATCAGCACATAGCTCAACATCATTAAAGAGCGTACCATTCCAGTCCCAGATGATGTGCTGATAACTTTTTGAGGATTGATTCATCTAGAGAAGTTAATCATTCTGCATAATTCAAAAACAATTTCTGCTGTAATTCCCCAGATCACTTCTTCAGTGGAGTTGTAGACGAGAACTCTGTGGAAGCCATTCTTCCATGGTTTGGAATATCTTGCCGGCAATCCCAATTTATGAACGGGTAAAAGTTCAACCATCTTTCCATCTTCATCTTTGTAAGATGGATGCACTTCCAATTTTACAGTATATTCATCGGGCTTTTTCTTAAGAAAATGGTCAACTGGAACAAGAAAAACTTTTTCAACTTCATTATTATCTATTAAAAGATCATCCAAACTGGTAATTGATAGTAATCCAACAAAAGCATCAACAGCTACACCCATGGGCGCAACAAGGGTACCGAGTCTTCCGATTATTTTAATTTTTTCGGATGAAAGTCCAAGTTCTTCAGTTGTTTCTCTAATAGCGGTATGTCGCAATCCCTGATCTTTTTTTGCATCAAACTCACCGCCGGGAAAACTCACTTCACCTCCCTGCCTTATATGGTTTGCCCGCTTTTCAAAAAGAA
>CAZLJI010000184.1:0-5652 GCA_964559565.1 uncultured Ignavibacteriaceae bacterium
TCCGGCAACTGCACCTGTTGATAAATCTCTTCCATCCATACTGGAAGCATCGAGTTCATTCTTTCCCTCTGAAGTAAACACTGCGCCTCTACCAGCGTTAAAAAGTGAATCATCCTCAAGAAAGCGAACAACCTGCTCAACAGCATCAAGACTTTTTCCTCCATTTTCAAGAATTTCTTTTCCAATATCTAGTGCAGTAGTTAAAGATTTCAGATACACTCGCTTTGAAGACTCTTCCATATTTGGATCCATTGAACCTGCACCACCGTGAATTACGATTGTGTATTTTCCGTTTGGCTGCTGAGCAAATGTCGATTGACAGAGTAAGAGAAAGAGTAAGAGTAAGAATGATAGTATTCTATTTTGAGAGCGGATTTTCATAAAAAATTAAATTAACTTTATTTGTATATAGAACTTAAAAAAAATTCTTGAATAACCACTAAACTAAAAAATATGTCGTCCCTGACGAGACTTTGATGACTATGGACGTTAATATTTCTATAGAGATTTAATCCCTAACGGGATTATATTGATAGTTAGTAATTAATTATAGAGTGTTGTCCCGATAGGGACAAAATGTTTATAGAAAAAATAATAAGGTGTTATCAATAAGTCCCGGAGGGACGAAATAAAATAATCATATTGAGTGTATGTATGAACAACATAATAATCTTTCCGGTAATTTTCTTTTTCCTGCACACTTCGCCCAGACTCGAAGTAGAGAAATCAATCTGGGAATGCTGCGGATTTTCACCAGCTTCTGCAAAACAATTTCTCCAGGATGATTCTCTTCTTACTATTTATCTGATAAAGCAAAGATGGCATACTGCTATTGTTTTTCATACTGAGGATATCGATACAACTATTCTTCCTGAAGTAAAATATTTTCCAGCTGCAGAACTTATTGACATTGGCTGGGGTGATGAAGCTTTTTACCAGCATCCCGATTTTGATTGGGATCTTGCTTATCATGCTATTATGCATCCTACCCCAAGTACAATTCGGATGGAAGGAATTTTTATTTCGATGCTGGAGTATTTTAAAATTTCAGAGATTGTTATTGAATTAAAAATTAACAATGAACAATTAATAATTCTTTTAAATTATATTGCTGATACTATCTGGAGAAATGAAGAAAGAAAGAATAAAATATTAAGCACACAATATTTAAACAGAGTTTATTTCCTTAAGGCAAATGGCAGTTATCACCTTTTTAATACCTGCAACACATGGCTTGCAAATGGATTGAAGAAAGCCGGGTTTGAAATTGAAGATAATATTATCCTCACTGAACAACTTTTTAATGAAGCAGCAATGCTTGGAAATGTTATAAAATCAGAATGAAAATAGTTAAAACTTTTTAACGATCTGACCTAATATTTTCATAGATTCTATTATTTGTTCATCAGAGATGTAGGGTGCAGGACCGAAACGTAGAACATTGCCCCTATAATCTGTCCAAACATTTTTTTCTTTCAGCTTTTCGGATATCAATCCTGCAGATTCAGAATAAAGGACGAGAAATCCTGCAATGTTTTCTGGTGAAACGGTTGTATCTCTATTAATTATTTTCGGATCCAGCTCGAGCTTATCAAATTCATCTATCAATACACTTATTTGATGCTGACTAACTATTCTCAGGAATTCAGGTGTCAGATTCATATCTTCAAAAAACTTAAATACTCTTGCGGCTCTATAATTACTTGTCGGATCGTATGTAGCACCGGCAAATATATCACCTCTTTGTCCATATAGAATTTCACCTGCTTTTTTCTTTGAAGATAAGGCTGTGAACTCACTATACCATCCTGTTATAACAGGGCGCATTTCAGAGTCCTTTGGAGATCTTAAAAAAGCATTCCCTTCTCCAAGCTGGCAATACTTGTAACCACCTCCGGTAATAAATGCATTCTGCAAATTATTTTCTTCAACAGAAAACGGAATAACATTGAGATGATGATATGCATCGATAATCAATGCAGTATCGTTTTTTGTACAAACTTCTGCAAGTTCATTTAATCCGGGAACTATTAGTCCGGAGTTAAAGAAAACAGATGAAACCAGGACGGCTGCTGTGTGTTCATTGCAGGCAGAGGCAAGTTTCTCAGCAACTTCTGCAACCGGAAAAGAAGGAATTTTAATAACCTCAAATCCTTCTTCCGTTAACCTGTCCAATTGCCGGCGGATTGTATGAAACTCGCCATCGGTAGTTATGAATCTTGTTTTTGCTTTTAGTGGAAGTGCGGATAATATTCTGACTAAAAGTTCATGAGTGTTGGAACCGAGAGTGATATAACCGGATTTATCACCAAGAAGTTTTGAATATCCTGTTTGTACATCTTCAGCTTTTTGAAAAGCTTTATCCCATTTATCGTCAACAAGTTTGGCTGCATCATTCCATGCTTCCTGCTGAGCTTCAAACCCGCAGTCAGGCCATGCTTGATGTGAATGTCCTGTAAATAACATTCTCTCTTCAACTTTAAATTTGGAATAATGAGCAGCAAGCTTATTCGGTGAACTGTACAGGTCTTCAGGTTTAAATTTCATTTGCTAAAATCCTTTCTGATTGACCAGAGCAAAGGAAAGAATTTAATCGATAAAGTTGTCATCAAATATTTCACGCCATCGGAGCCACCTGTTCCCTGCTTTGTACCTATGGTTCTTTCAACCATTTTAACGTGACGGTAACGCCATTCCTGGAATCCTTCATCAAGATCGACAAGCAGTTCACAAAATTGTGCGATCATATAATTACTGTTGTAAACATCAATCAGGATTTCCTTCAATCCGGTTGATTCATCTTCCTTATCGGTATTTATCATTTCATCAGTTATTTTATAATCGTTCAAATTCAGATATTCGAGGAAAACCTGCCACAGAGATTCCTCCTCAAATCTTTTCTTGAGTCTTTGACCTTCTTCACTTGAAGTATTAAAACGATATAATATATGCTCATTCTTCTGACCAAGCGCAAACTCAAGTTCACGAAACTGGAATGACTGAAATCCGCTCGCCGATTCAAGTCTATCACGGAATGTTATGAATTCCAGCGGAGTCATAGTCTCAAGAATATCCGTCTGATGAACAAGAACTTTGAGAATAGTAAGGATACGTTTTGTTGTATGAAGTGCTCTCGGTAAGTCATTGGATAGTAAAAGTTTTTTTAAATAATCCAGCTCGTGAAGCATCTCTTTAAACCACAATTCGTACGTTTGATGAATTACAATAAAAAGCATTTCATCGTGATCATCAGAAAGACACTTCTGGCTATCAAGCAGTTCCCCAAGCTTTAGATATTCTGAATATGTTATCGCCATAATTAATTCCTGTTGATTATTTCGGTTGCTTTTTCCTTATCGGAAGAATAAGTGAATGAATTTATTATCTGGTGCGAATTGAATTTATCAACTACGTTTGGATATAAGTATTCAAGTGCTTTCAGCTTTCCATCGGAGAAAGAGAATAGTTCAATCACTCTGACTACCTGGTTAACCGTAAAATAATTATATCGGGATGATATTTGAGCTATCGATAACTGGTTTTCCTGGAAGGATTCATTTTCTATAGATACAACCAGGCTGCCGAATTCTTCTTCACTTATCGGAAATGGTCCTTCTTCTATTGGTGTTGGCGGCGGCGGAAGTGGAATTGCAAGCAGCATATCATAAGTTTCAATCAAAACATCTTTAGCTCGTACATAATCACGGTAACTAAGTTTTGTCAGATAATCCCTTTCAAGAATTTCAAGATTGTGAGAGATTTTTTCAATAATGCTTATTGGTCTGTCATTTGGAAATTGCTGATGGTCTTCGACATTTTGTGCAATCACAAATGAACTTAGCAGAAAGAGGAACAGAAAAGTTTTCACGTTTACTCCAGTTTTTATTTGATTTTACTATTTAATATTTCTGAAGATAATTTTTCGGCCTTATAGAGATCACGAATAGCCTCAATCATTCCTTCAGCACTTAAGCTTACGGTTCTGTTAAACTCCGTTGTATAAATAAATCTGCCCGAATGACTTTCCATATTACCGTCAAATGCAAGGCCAACAATTTCACCATCAATGTTGATTACAGGACTCCCTGAATTGCCTCCAATAATGTCGCAGGTGCTCGCAAAATTAAAGGGCACAGAAAGATCAAATTCTTCTGGTAGATTTTCCCAGTAATCTGGAAGATTGTAAGGAAATTTTTTATCGAATGAGTAATAGCGATCAAGTGATCCATAGAATGTTGTTTTGTAAGGTGCCTTTGTTCCGTTATAATCATAACCCTTTATCAATCCATCCGAAATGCGAAGCGTGCCTGTAGCGTCAGGCGGAATAGCATCACCGTATACTTCATACAGTGCTTCACCAAGCAGTTGATTATTTATAATATCAGAATCTTCTAGTCGTTTATCAATGGTTTGTAATTCGTTCAATCTGTCTCTTGATTTTAAAATGAAACTAATGAATGGATCGTCTGAACTCAGAATTGATCGAGCACCAAAAAACTTTATGAGAATAATTACATCTTCTTTGCTTGTTATTTCCGATCTATTCAAGATATTTTCAAACGCATTCTGTACATTCTGGCCTTCAAATAACAATTTAATCAATTCACTGTCCTTAGGTAGATTATTTTGCAATACATTTAGTTGAACTAATAGTTTTTTATCCTCGAGAGTTTTATTAAAATCTACGGGAAATATTTTTTCGATCAATGAGTCTAGAGCTTGTCCGGTGTAATTCTTATCTCTCTCATCCTCTGGAAGTTTCAATTGATCTGCAAGCTTAATTAAATCTCTTGCAATGAAAAAATATTTTGGGGAATAAGTTGAACTGAGGGAAAGAGCAAATATTTCATTAGCCAATTTTGATGCGGCTTTTCTGTTATCATCAATTTTCTTCCAGATACTACCATACTTAATTGTCAAATCCGGATCACAATAAATGTCATGGCTGAATTTTTTCTCAAAATCTTTTTTCCTCGCCATAAAAAAAGGATCCTTTAAAGCATTATAAGTTGATTCATATACTTTTAATCCATTCCCAACATTAAATAAAGTAGCTACAAGTTTCATATCTTCTGCATTGGTTTCCTTTACGAGTTCATCATAAATTTTGTACAACTCTTTCCTCATTGGCGTCTGTAATCCAAATTGAAAATCTCTTATATACTCTAGCTGAGCAACTGTATACAACCGGTTCGTGCTTCCCGGATTTCCAACAACAAATACAGGCTGGTTTTCATAAATTGGATCAGAACTCCATTTGAAATAATATTCTGTTTTAACCGGCTTATCATTTTCATAAGCACGAAAGAATGCACAATCGAATCCGTATCTTGGATAGGTAAAATTATCATAATCACCACCGAGTTTTGATACCATCAGTTCCGGTACAAAAACGAGTCTGACGTCATTATACCGTTTGTAACCATAGAGTGAATATTTACCGCAATAATAAAGAGAAACTACATTATAACTCAATTCAGCATTTTGTTTAGAATGCCTTTCCTTGATCTTTTCGATTCTCTGATTTTTCATTACAACTTTTGCTGAATCAGAAACTACTTCATTCATTGCGGATTGAATTTCATCAGTGACATCCTCAATCAGCATTAACTGGCTCACATACAAATTTGGGATTTTCATTTCGTCTTCCTG
>CAZLJI010000185.1:0-5584 GCA_964559565.1 uncultured Ignavibacteriaceae bacterium
TTAATATTCCAGGTTGCGCCATTATCAGTTGAGCGAATTACTTTGCAACCTGTAACACTGCCAAACATAGATTCATAATATAAATTACCTGCACCATCATATGCGGTAATAGGATCGCCATTAACAGAAACGCCAAAATTTGGAACCGAGGTTGTCCAGTTATGCCCGTCATAAGTTCGCCAGGCAGCATTAATATTATAGGCACCGAAATATTGTAATGGATTGAGAGGATTTTGAATAACGTGCGGCTCAGCAAAATTAACACCGAGATTAAAATCATCATAACCATTAATAGTTATCACGTCCTCTTCAGAATCACTGTTAATTATACCTTGTATCCACTCGCTAGGAACTGCGTCTACAAGCGGATTATCTCCCTGAGCAATAATGCTTACTGACGATATTAAAAAAGTAAAAAGCATTAATAGGGGAAAAGAAAGAAATGGTTTTAGTAATCTATTTTCCACTAAATCTCCTGAATTAATTGATGAATAAATGTGAATTGAGTAAAAATTATTTAGCTGCAGTAAATTCAAATTTAGATTTTGTTTCCCAAATTCATTACGCAACAAAGTAGCAATAAAGTAATATAGCAGAGTAATGGTTTTGATGATTTAATTTGTCAAAATTTTAAGCAAAAATATATCATTTTCTTTTATAATCAAAAATTTTTCTAATATAAGTTATCCGCCGCATCATTTTCATTTAATTCCGAAAAGTTTTTTAAACTCCTCGGCGCTATTTATTGCGTCAATCTTGGCTTGTTCTTCTTCAGTAGAATTTGACGAATGAACATGTTTTACAAATTCCTCACTTTTTATAATCTGACAACTGCAAACACGACCAAACTTCGCAAGATTACTGTCAGAAGTAACCAGGATAATATTTTTTGGGTTCTTACTTTTTTCAATCTCACGTTTAATATTTTCATCGGCAGTTAAACCGCAGGAGTAAATAATTTTAATTCCCGAGATTCTAATTTCATCATTTTCAAAGCCATCATAATGAAGACTGACCGATGCATTCTTTTTGCTAAAATATCTGGATAGTATGAAGCCAAGCTTTTCTCTGCTGTGCTGTTTATTCTTCTGAATTTGGTTTAAGTTTTTGTCCTTCCCGATTAAATTATTGCCGTCAATTATATAGTGCTTCAATGGCGTTTGTTTTGAATTTATAATTTTAATTTTTTTCCGTCGGAGGCTGTTCTGTCTCTGGCGGAAATTTTTATTTGAGATTCCTCTAACGCGTGTTAAAGAACTGATCCTGCTTCGTAAGCTTCAGATCCTGTAACATTGGTGCTTTAACCCTTATTTCAAAACGGAAACCGGTATAAGTTCCAATCGGATTCCAGATGAAATTCATAAACCAGCAGTGAAGATCTTTCGAGATAGTAATCTGTGGTGCCGCAAATTCTTTGCTTTCAAAATCATAACTTCCCGTTGCATCAAATTTCCAGCTTGGAGTTAAGCTGAAGCTTAGACTTCCGCTCAAATTTGAAAATGTTTTAGGATTACCTGGATTATTACGATCCAAATTATAATTATACGTGAGAGCAATACTCCAGGGGATTGTGAAATCAGGGTCATTATTATTATAAATGCCCTGATAAACGCTTTTACTCTCCTGATCTACAAGACCAAATTCATCCTCCTCCTGTGCACTCTCATTTTCAGCGGAAGCAAATTTTTCTCCAGATATACTTGTTGAAACTGAGAAATTAAGATTTGTCATTCTCAACAATCCCTTTCCGGCATCAATAAGATATTTATTAATTTTTGATGTCGTTCCACTGTAATCGTACGGGGTAAACCGCGACGAACCTGAAAGATCAAAAAACTCACCAACCTGAGTTCTGTAAGTCAAACTTACATCTGCAAAGTTCAAAGAATCTGCCGCAAAATTATAACCTGTCCCAAGCGTAAGATTAAGTAGTTGTATCTTCTTTTCTTTTGAAGTGGTATCTGTGGGATCAACTGTAGTTTTTAGTTCGAAGTTATTTCCAACAGAAAAGTTAATATTCTGCTGCTCACCTGCATCAGCACCACCATACACTTCCCTTTGATATTTATTGTACTTTACGACACTCCCATCTGATTTGGTGTACTGCCCATAATAACCCCAACGTTCTTCAGAGAAATCCGGTCGATAGTTGTAAGATATACTCGGTGAGACTGTATGTCTGATTGCATTAATTCCAAGTGAATTAACATTAAACATCCCGTAAAATTTTGTTGAAGCATTTAAACCGGCATCAAAAGTATTTACTGCGCTAAGTTGTTTTTTGTCTTGTGTTACAATTGAATCACTCCCCGTTGAAGAGGTTACAACAAATTGCTCAATCTGCTCATTATACCACTTTGAATCTAGTCTGACTCTTGGTGCTACTGTGAAATAGCCAATCTTTGGAGACATATCTGAAGTAATGCTATGCTGCAAACCTAATCGTTCATCCAGAACACCTCTGGTTTTATTTCTTTGATTTTGAAATTGTCCAGTGTATGAATAACCAAATAATTCATACCAGGCTCTGTCCGCTTCACCTGATGAAGTTCGGAAAGGATAACTCTGTGCCAATCTAAATAATGCACTTGGAAGGACTTCGAATATATCGTTTGTCTCTAGTACCTGTCTCCTGTTATAATTTATTGAAGCACTGTTACCTGACTCATCCCAGGTTTTTGAAAGCGTAGCATTAGAAATTATTTCATTTCTTAAAAGATCGTTTAAATTTCCTGTTCCATTTTGCAAAAAATCCTGCGATGCAAATTCCAGATTTGCATCGAGACGCAATGTAGGTGTGAAAGACTGAGCATGAAATACTTTAATACGCCAATCAACTTGTTTGCTATAGCCTGGGTCAGTTGTTTCCCCTTGTGTAAAATCACGATAAGATCCTTCTGCAAAGCCATTATAGTTGTATCTGTTAGCATATCTGAAACGTGAGCCTAAACCGTAACTTCCACGAGTATAATAATCCATTGTTGCATTGATATCCATATAGTCACTGATTGCCCAGAAATAACCAAACCTGTTTATGTATGTTCCGTAACGAGCATCACTTCCAAACACAGGTGGAATTAAACCTGATCTGCGTCCGGATTGTAATGGTACAACTATAAATGGTAACGGTATCGGTACAGGTACTCCGCCGAAATTTAACCATATCCATTCAGCAACAAGCTCTTCACTTTGTATCATTTTCATTTTCGGAGAAGAAAAGAAATAATGAGGTTCTTCCGAATCGCAAGTTGTATATACTCCATCTTCTATAAAATATGTATCCGTAGTCACCTTTTTAATTTTTGCTCCATGATAAAATGCACCTTCTAATTCAGTATCTGCTGCTGCTAGTGATCCCTGTCCGGTTTTAAAATTATACCTCATTCGTTTGCCAGTATAAACTTCACCATCTTCTGACAAAACGGGTGCCCCAATGACTTCATTAGAAGCAGAGTCACCCGGAACGCCAACTGCTTCTATTTCAAATTTTGTAAAGTCGAGAAATATGTTTGCACTCTTTATTTCTGATTTTCTATAATTGATTTTTCCTTCACCGTAAATTGACATTTTCTTATCTTTAACAAAAAAGAACAGTGAATCTGAACCGCTTGAGTAAACTACGGTATCAATATCAGATTTTTTCTTTGGTTGCTCTGTTAGTATTGAATCAGGCGAAGAAATGAGAAGCGAATCCGGAAAGTTTGTATTAAGTGTATCATTCTGCTGTGCAAGTGCACCTAAACTAAAAAGATAAAATATGATTGCAGACAGAACGATTTTCATATCTGAAAGATAAAAATATGAAATGATTTGGGGTAATGATTTTTTTTAGGACTCAGTATAAAATCCTATAGAATGTTGACTAATTACAAAATTGAATTTAATAGTATATAGCTAATATATAAGATTATTCATCCCTAATTTTTTCTTACTTTTGCACTATGAAAATTTCCTTTGGTGAGTTTTGTATCCGCAGTTATGAGTATTCCGATCAGGAAGCGTTGGTTAAGTATGCAAATAATCGTAACATATCAAAACTTTTACGCGACCAATTCCCATTCCCTTACACCAAGACTGATGCCGAAACCTGGCTCATTCATGCCTGCAACCAGGAAATTGAAACAAACTTCGTCATTGCGGATGGAAAGGAATTAATCGGTGCTATTGGAATAAATCTTCAGGATGATGTTAACAGGTTTTCAGCAGAAATCGGATACTGGCTTTGTGAACCGTTTTGGGGGAAAGGTATTACAACAGAAGCACTGAAAAAATTTACACAGTTCGCTTTCACAAATTTTAATCTCATCAGAATCTTTGCAAATGTCTTCGAAGGGAACGATGCTTCAGAGAAAGTTTTATTAAAAGCTGGGTACATAAAAGAAGCAACATTGAAGAAAGCAGTATTTAAAGAAGGAATATTTTTAGACCAATATGTTTATGCGATCCTCAAAGAAGAATTTAAGGAACAGATATGAATGAAGTTGCACTAAAACTTGAAAAGTTATTTGAACGCTGGGCAAAAGAAAAAGTGTCGAGCTTATTTCCGATGGAACAATCGGGTTCATATAGAAAGTATTACCGGATTACAGGCAACAAGAAAACTGCAATCGGTGTCTATAATTTTGACAAGCAAGAGAACAATGCTTTTATTTCTTTTACAAATCATTTCTTGAAGAAAGGTTTGAATGTTCCTAAACTCTACGTTCAGCGGCTAAAAGAGAATATCTATTTAATAGAAGATCTCGGTGATAGAACTCTCTTCTCATTAATACAAAAAGAAAAAGCAAGCGATACATTATCAGAAAATTTATTTAACTATTATAAGGATGCGCTCAGTCATCTCATTCGTTTTCAAATTGATGGCGGAAAAGCTATAGATTATTCAGTCTGCTATCCTAGCGATAAATTTGATAGGCAATCTATACATTGGGATTTGAACTATTTCAAGTATTACTTTCTCAAGCTGCTGAAAATTCCTTTCAATGAACAGGAATTGGAAGATGATTTCAAATCTTTCGCTGATTTTCTTCTTGCAGCTAATACAAATTATTTTATGCATCGTGATTTTCAATCAAGAAATATTTTAGTCCACAATGATAAACTCTACTTTGTTGACTACCAGGGCGGCAGAAAAGGTGCATTGCAGTACGATGTGGCTTCGTTATTATTTCAGGCGAAAGTAAATCTACCAAACGAAATTCGGGAAAAACTGTTGGCTCATTATCTTGTTCAATTAAGCAAGCAAATAGAAGTAAGTCCAAAAGAATTTAATAAATATTATTACGGATATGTTTTAATCAGATTGCTGCAAACACTTGGAGCTTATGGATTCAGAGGATATTATGAAAATAAGTCTCACTTTTTATCGAGTATACCTTACGCATTAAAAAATCTTCAATGGCTGGTGGATAAAAATCACATCACCAAAAAACTTCCTGAACTAAAACGTGTCCTAAATTCAATCCTTAGAAATGAAGAGTTAAAAAAGCTTGAAATAGACCAGCCGGGTAAAAAACTTAAAGTCACAATAAACAGTTTTTCTTACAAAGAAGAAATCCCGAAGGATTTTTCAGGAAATGGTGGT
>CAZLJI010000186.1:0-5571 GCA_964559565.1 uncultured Ignavibacteriaceae bacterium
AAGCTCATTCACCTCCTTATATAAGAATTCGTGCTGCTTTAAAAGTTTATCCAGCAGTTGTTTGCTTTCTTTTGCCTGATATTTTATGCCGTCATATTCAAAACTTTCAATTTTCCATTCACCCCGTGAAATACTTTCAATCGTTTTCAAATCATAATCAAGACCGGTGAACTGATAAATAAAATTGATATTTGCCTCAGAGTAAGCTTCCCTGAAATTATTAAAATTATCTTCACTCACTCTCTCAATTGCTAGTTTTATATCGAAGCTTGAAATACCCCGGTTATCATAAAAATAGTTATATTTTTTGTTGAAGGAGTGTTTATCGAACTCATCAGAATATTTTTGTATAAAATCTTCAATAGCTAGATCAGTTGGAGATTCAGAAAATTGCCAGTTCCGAAAAAGTTTTGCTGTTATCTCTTTCTGAATATGTTCTTTATTTATGAAATAGTTCCATGCTGAATCACCAGATATTACTGAATCAATATTCAGTTCTTCAAGTTTTTTTATGCGATCATCCACAGAGGGATGTGACGCCCATTGATTTATTATTATCAGCTTTGACCTGTTAAAGCGAGCAAGTGTCTCTTTTTTAACTTGAGGTAACCCTTTACTAAACTGCACACCATATCTATCCGCAATTTGATTCATCACATAGGAGTGTTGAGGATAAAGATTTTCTGCCCTAATGTTTTCTGAAATATGGTTGTAATAAAACTGCCAAACATAATTAAAGGAATCCCAAGCCAAACCTGTACGCAACAGCGCTGAAACAGCCGGGATGGAACCGGATACTCTTGCTGAAATTTCATCTGCGTGGAATTCCATCTCTCTTGAGAGCGCCATATAACTTTTTGATACAACATCATAAGCCTTTCTCAAAATCCATCTTATCACTCTGGAATAATAAATCACAATCCAGGAAAATCTGCCAACTACAAGGAATTTATTCAAGAGGGTTTGATAAAACTCTTCATCAATCAGCATTTTATAAATTATCTGATTCTCGATATATACATAGCTATAAACATTCAGACTTTTCTGTGTAAAATGACCAAACTCGTGAGCAAGAATTGCTTTAAGCTCACTCTCATTCATTGAGTTTACAAGTCCCAGACCAATCATCAGATATTCTTTACTTGGAAAAAATAAGTTTCGAAAGTTTGAATCGTAAAAGACCATTGCTTCAACACCCGAACCTAAATACACCTTTTGTGGAAAGTTAGTTTCTATCTGTTTTGAAATGGACTCAATAATCTCAAAGAGTTTGGGCTGCTCATCTTTGAATATCTCTATCCATCCCGAACGATCAACTGTATACTTTCTAAAAAAGAATGTCCAAATGAATACCAAAAGAATAATCACTATGAAGACTATTAGGATGAATAAAAAAATAATATAAACACCTGAACGATTATGTTTTACGAGCTGTAACACCAAGGTTGATGAATAAAAAAGTGCGGCTACGAGTGTGAAAGAAAGCATGAGAATAATCAGATATACGATAATAAAAAATATTATCGCAAATATTGTTCGTATAGCACGGCTTCTGTATTCTGTTGAGAATTCATATTTATTCTGCATTTAGTCATATGTAAGTATTGTTTAATAATTTGACATGAAATTAAAGCAATTACGAGTAAAGTTTGTAAATAATTTGTAAAATATTTGTCATTCATTCATACAAAAATTTGAGTATTACAACTGCAATTATTTATTCGAATTAGGTTACACATTAATGCTGCAATACTCTACGTCTAATATTAGCTTTCAGCATTCGAAAATATCTTCAAACCGACAATACCAATCACAATAAGGAAAATAAAAAACAGCCTGACGATTTCCTTCGATTCACCAAATAGAATTATTCCGAAAATTGCCGTACCCACAGCTCCGATACCTGTCCAGATTGCATAACCTGTCCCTATAGGAATTGTCTTAACCGCCGATGATAAAAAGTAAAAGCTCAAAATCATTGTTGCAATTGTAATTACACTAGGCCAGAGTTTCGTAAACCCTTCAGTGTATTTAAGTCCGACTGCCCAGCCGATTTCAAATAATCCAGCAATGAAAAGATAAATCCAGGCCATTATCCCTCTTTTTATTTTTTTATCAGCTAATATAGCAATATTGCTTTTTAACCTGCATTTACAACTTCATCATGTGCCACGAACGATTCCGTGACACAATCGTACGTTAACCAGCGTAAGCAATTTTAAGCTTTTTGTGATCAAGAGCTTTTGCAAGAGTGAAATCTTCCTCGGTTATTTTTTCTTCATCACCATAATAATTATGCTCAACGCTGTCTTTCATCAGGCTTGATTGGAGTGCAGTTGAAGAAAGCACTTCGAGATTTTCAACAACAAGATTTGTGTGATCGTTTAGGTCAACTTTCCCAGTAACGAGATACGGACCCATTGACAAAGTAAGTTCTGCAACGCGGTAATAAACCTTCGGAAAGATTACTGATTCAAAAGTTCCGGTTAGATCTTCAAGCGAAAGGAATTTCATTATCTCACCGCTTCTTGTTTTTATTCTTTTGGAAGTCATATACCAGCCGATCATTTTTACTCTTCGTCCTTTGTTAAGCGACATATCTTTTGCAGGAACAATTCCCTTCTGTTCAATCCACTCTTTAAAGAAATGAAGCGGATGACGAGTAACCATATAACCGAAAGCTTCATATTCTTCTTTGCAGATGCCAGCAAGAGTGTAGTTCAAATCGGTTTTAACTTCTTCCTCAAGAGCGAAAGTTTCTCCCAGGAAAAGATCATTGTAGCTCTCTTCAATTATTTTTCTGCGATGGATGTAAATATCTAACAAACGAAGTAATGTCGGTCGTGTTTGTTTGAAGCATCCCATTGAACCACAACGAATCAGTAAAGCAGTTTCTTCATAAGCAAGTCTTGTGCGGACAAGAAAATCTGCCAGTGAAACATATTTGCCGTTGCGTTTTCTTTCTTCAACAATTCTTTCAATTGCATTGTATGAAAGATTTTTTATTGCCTTCAGACCAACACGGACGCTTCTTCCCTTTCCGATATATTCCTTCTCACTTTCATTAATTGAAGGAAGCTCAATCTTCAAATCCAAACGTTTTGATTCCTCAATGTAAACCGCCGGTGAATAAAATCCGCCGCCGTTGTTGAGAACACTCGCCATAAACTCAGCAGGATAATGTGCTTTGAGAAACGCTACCTGGTAAGAAAGCAAAGCAAACGATGCACTGTGTGCTTTGCAGAAAGAGTAACCAGCAAATGATTCAATCTGTCTCCAGAGCTCTTTACTCTGGTAATCAGTTAATCCCTTCTCTTTGCAGGAAACGAAAAACTTTTCGACTATCCTCTGCATTGCGTGATGCGAACGCATCTTTCCGCTCATTGCTCTGCGAAGAAGATCTGCATCTTCAAGACTCAATCCTGCAATGTGATGAGCAACTTTAATTACATCTTCCTGATAGATCATCACTCCGTATGTTTCACCGAGATAAATTTCCATTTCGGGAACAAGATATTTTCTTCGTGAAGGATCTTTATGCCGTGCAATGAATTCCTGCATCATTCCGCTTTCTGCAACACCGGGACGAATAACAGAACTTGCCGCAGTGAGCATTTCAAAAGTTTCAACATCAAGTCTGCGCAGAAGCGAACGCATTCCCGGCGATTCAATATAAAAGCAGCCAATGGTTTTCCCGGAACGGATTAATTCTTTTGTTGCAAGATCGTTGAAGAGCATATCAAAATCGAAAATATCGAAATCAATATTGCCGGTATGTTTTGGTATCGGCGGATAGAGTGTGTGTATCTTTGCCTGTCCACGCCATTCCGGTGGAATTTGATAAATTAGTAAATCTTCTGTTTTTGAGCTGTTTTCAAACATATTATAGTGAACATTTGCACACTAGAATATAATCTTTTAAAATTTAAATGCAAGAGGGAATTTGATTTTGGATTGCGGATTTCGAATAGTGATGAACAACTCATTAATCAGCCCCCTTTTGATCCATCAAATTCTATATTGAAACAATAGTAATTAATCAACTGTTGATTATTTAAGAATTTTGATTGCTTTATTTGGTCTGAGAATTGCACAAATACTTTACACAACTTCTTTTGAGAATAGAATTGTGATCATACAATGACGACTGGCTGTCTGGTAAACTATCCGGACAGCCATTTTTTTGCAATAAGATTAAAACAGTTCATTCTTAACAATTGTTGATTTATTTTTTTAAATAAAGTATTGCGTTTCATTTTTAAATTATTTTAGTTTAGGGAGGAGTTAACAATTTGTAAGGTGAAACTATGCAAACAGACGATGTTTTAAATTGGGTTTGTCAGTATTGCGGAGAAGAGAATGAAATTTGGGTCGATCTCACTATTAAGGGAAACCAGGACTTTATTGAAGATTGCGAAGTTTGCTGCAGACCGAATAGAATATTGGTCAAACACGACAAAGAAGATGAAGAGTACATTCTCGTCGAGTCACGAATTACGGATGAGTAGTTTTCGCTTTCTTTGCGAACGTAAATATTCAAATAAAAAACTGACTTCAAATTCCATTAATAAAGCATAAGGAATTTGTAACTTCAATTATCACCTGAATATGTTATTCAACACTTAAGCCTTCCCTCAATCTTATAATCCTCATATCCTCATCCGCTCTCTTTCGAACAATTCCAAATACAAGAGCAACATTTAGTGCAACCGAAATAATCAGCAGGAGAATTAATAGCATCATATAAACCTCCTTGGTTGATAAATTTAACTAGTTATTTATGTCCTCTACTTAAACTTTTATTGTTCTCTTTTCAAAATTTCAATTAGTCCATAATCATTCTTAAAAAAGAAGAACTTTCATCATCATCGTCATTAGATTTTTTATTTGGATCTCTTTGTTCCATCTTCTCTTTTGCCCAGCTATAACGGGATGCTTTCTCAGAAAAAGAATTTTCTGGTTCTTCATCCTCCGGCTCTTCAATTTGTGATGATGGGCTTTTTACTCTTAGGATAGTCGGCACATCAAGATCTTCTTTGTCAATATTAGTAGTATCCAGAAAATTAAATCCACCTCTCAGACTAAGTTGCTCACCTGGTTTTTTAGTATGAGATTTGAAGCTGCTTGCTGCAAACGATTTTCTTGCACTATCAAATCCGGTTGCAATTACGGTATATGAAACGTAATCGTTCATATCTTCTTTTCTTACACATCCGAAAATGACATTAGCTTCTTCGCCCGCTGCTTCAAAGATAACATTGTTGCCTTCATTAATTTCCTGAAGCGTGAGATTACTCGATCCGGAAATATTCAGCAGTACACTCTTTGCACCTCTTATATTTACTCCTTCAAGAAGAGGACTTGAGATTGCTTTCTGCGCAGCTTCGATTGCACGATTCTCACCGCTTGCAATTCCACATCCCATCAATGCTTCACCACTTTGATTCATAACCGCACGAACATCTGCGAAGTCAACATTAATTAATCCTTCAACAGTGATAATATCCGCTATACATCTTGTTGCTTCATAAAGCACTTCATTAGGTTTATCGAAAGCAGCAAATGCATTAA
>CAZLJI010000187.1:0-5570 GCA_964559565.1 uncultured Ignavibacteriaceae bacterium
TAAAATCAAGAAGCAATTCATAAAGCTTACCTGGTTCAATTGTAAACTGATGGATTAGTTTCAGTCCACTCTGTGAACCACTTGGAACTTCAAGATCGTGCTTTATTCCCTGATCGACCACATAACTTCCCTCGCCAATAAAAAGACGTATTTGGGTATACTGACCTGGACTTAACGATGTATCTCCCAAAATTGCTGATGCACCGTTAGTTAGTAAAAGTAGATCAAAATATCTTGTCGAGTCATTAACAACGAACCAACCGCTTGTCGAATCATTCCCACTTTTATGAACTTCAACTCTTGTCACACAAATAATTACTGAATCCAACGAAGCTGGGGAATCTATTAAATACATTCTTAGGCGACCATTTTGGTCGACAGGATCGACGGTTGTCGAGTCATCTGAACAAGCCGTCCAGATCATAATGCTCGATAATACTGCGAGAATTGCTAATGTTTTCATAACTCTCCTTTAATTATTGATTTCATTTTAAACATGACAATTTTAAGACCAAATTTAAATGCAATTTTAGGTCATAAATTTCTCACTCAAAAAATTTTTTTGTGATTAGAATTCAAATTGATACATTTCATATAAATTTTTTAATTGTTTAACAAGAGGAGCAATGAGACAAATAAAAATATCATTTGCAATCGCAATTCTAACAGTCGTACTTTTTCAAACTTGTAGTTCAGTACCCTTGACGGGAAGATCACAGCTAAATATGATTCCAAGCAGTGAAATGCTCACAATGAGCTTTCAACAATATGATCAGTTTCTTAAAGAAAGTAAACTTAGCACAAACCAGTCTCAAGTAAATATGGTAAAAAGTGTTGGTGGGAGAATTAAAACAGCAGTTGAAAAATATATGGCTGATAATAAATTATCAGATAGATTAAATGGTTATAAATGGGATTTCAATCTTGTCGAAGATGAACAAATAAACGCCTGGTGTATGCCCGGCGGAAAGGTTGTCGTTTATACCGGAATTCTTCCTGTAACGCAGGACGAAACAGGACTTGCTGTTGTAATGGGTCACGAAATTGCTCATGCAATTGCTGAGCACGGAAACGAAAGAATGAGTCAGCAATTACTGCAGCAGGTTGGTGCTGTCGGATTAATGGTTGCTATGCAAGATGAACCAGCTGAAACGCAGGCACTTTGGCTTTCAGTATATGGAGTGGGAACAACTGTAGGAATTATGCTTCCATACAGCAGGACACATGAAAGCGAAGCCGATCATCTTGGACTAATTTTTATGGCAATGGCTGGATATGACCCACACGCTGCACCTGAATTCTGGAAAAGAATGGCTGCTGGAAAGCAAGGCGGATCTCCGCCGGAATTTTTAAGTACTCACCCTTCAGACAAAACAAGAATTGAGGATATTACATCCTGGATTCCTGAAGCGATGAAGTACTATAATAAATAATGATATTATTCCATTATACTATTATTAAGGAGGTTTGATGAATAGAGTTGTTCACTTCGAAATTCATGCAACGAATCCACAGCGAGCGATTAATTTTTACAAGAATGTTTTTGGATGGGAATTTACAAGCTGGGGCGGACCTGATGAATACTGGCTAATTAAAACCGGACCTGATGAAACACCCGGAATAAATGGCGGATTAATAAAACGCCGCGGTGAAATCGACGGTCAGGCGGTTATTGCTTATGTGTGTACGATTGGAGTTGATGCAGTGGATAAAACTTCAAAAGCAGTTATAGAGAACGAAGGTGAAATTGTTGTTCCTAAAATGCCGATTCCTGGTGTCGGCTGGTTAATTTATTGCAAAGATACTGAAGGAAATATTTTCGGAATTCATCAGGAAGATCCAAACGCAAAATAAATTAGCTTAGGAGAGAATAATAAAATGAGTAACGTAGTTGAACGACAAATTTCAAATCTCATAGTTAAGATAGAACGACTTAATTGTATCGGTTCGAAAAATTGTATTAACGCAGCACCAGATTTATTCGAGCTGGATGATGAACAGATCTGTGCATTCAAAGAAAACACAGAAGGCATTTCGCAGGAAACCATTGTGGAAGCCTGCTCGGTGTGTCCTGTCAGCGCTCTTTATGTAAGAGATGAAAACAATAACCAACTAGTTCCGTAGTTAACATAGTTAAAATCTAAATCACTTAACTAACTCTCAGAGCAAACTGAAGACTAAAATTTTCCAACTTTTAAAATACTTTACATCCCGCCAACAACTATTTTAAAATTAAACATCGGCGTTTGCAGTGTGCCCCACAACCTAACCCAAATCGGAAGAATTTGTTCTGTTCCTCTGGCAGTTGATATATCTCCCATATCAATTATATCTTTTTCATTCCAGCCAAAAGTTGTTAAAAGTTTTTTGACTTCGGCTTTCGCACCCGAATCATTTCCATTCATAAAAATATTTGTGGCTTCGGGTAGAAGACCGGGATTTACCATTAGATATGCATTCAATGTGTTCAGACTTTTAACAACTTTTAATTTTGGAAAAGTTCTCTGAATTTGTTCACCAAGAGAATCAGTGTTACAAATAGTTAAAGTTGGAGGCATTCCTTTTGAAAAATCCAATGGATTGGAGATGTCAAGCAATACTTTACTAGCCAGGTTATTTTCGCCAGCCAATTTAAGCGCTTCAATTGAACCAGTACCGCTTGTTGCATTGACGAGAAACTCTCCGAAAGATGCAGCTTCTGAATAAGTTCCAAATTGAACTTTAGAATTAATCTTGAGCCATTCGCTGAATGGTGGTCTACCAAAATTATCTTTACCTGTTTTTGAAAGAGTCGTTTGTTTATCACGAGTTCCCATCATCACCGAATGACCAAGTTGTGATAATTTTTCTGCAATTGTTTGACCGACCACACCCGTTCCTAAAATTCCTATTTTCATTTTAGCTCCTTAGTTGATGTAATAATTTATGTTTTTAATCTATCAAAAAAGATTAAAATATGTGAGATATATTTGTTTGCCTATTGATACTCATCCCAGCTTTTTATTGGTAAACTTTCCGTTGTGAATTGCTGCAGAGCTTTAATAAATCTTTTCGTTGCCTGCACGTTTGTGAATAAAGGAATGTTCAAATCGACAGCTTTTCTGCGGATAATGTAATCACTGTCAAGCTCAACTTTCTCGGCAGACTTTGGAATATTTATCACCATATCAATTTCACCGTTACCAAGATAAGTCAGTATTGATGGTTCCTTTTCATCAAAAGGACGATAGAGAACTTCAACATCGATTCCGCTGAGTTTATAATAATCTGCTGTACCTTTTGTTCCGTAAAATTTCAATCCACTTTCTTTCAGAACTAAAATATCCTCGAGCAATTCAGCTTTGTTTTTAGGCGTTCCTGTTGAAAGCAGGACAGCTTTCTGCGGAATTTTTTGTCCTGTTGATAACACACTTTTTAAAAAGGCTTCGTTGAAATCATCTCCGAGACAGGCGACTTCACCTGTTGAAGACATCTCAACTCCCGTAACCGGATCCGATCCTTTCAATCTGGTAAAAGAAAACTGGGAAGCTTTAACACCAACATAATCTAAATCGAATGATGATTTATCAATCCTTGCTACTTTTTCACCCAACATCAGCTTAGTCGCTATATCAATAAAATTTATTTTCAAAGTTTTAGAAACGAATGGAAAACTTCTTGAAGCACGAAGATTGCACTCAATTACTTTCACATCATTATCTTTAGCAATAAATTGAATGTTGAATGGACCGGTTATCTCAAACTCGCTCGCAATTTTCCGTGTAATGTTTTTCACTCTTCTCATTGTTTCAAGATAAGTTCTTTGCGGTGGAAGTACTATCGTTGCATCACCGGAATGAACTCCTGCATTTTCAACGTGTTCAGCGATTGCATAACAAAAAAGTTCACCATGATCAGCAACTGCATCAATTTCTATTTCGCGTGCATCGGTAATAAACTTACTGATTACAACAGGATGCTCTTTGTTCAAATCGGTTGCTTTTTTCAGATATGTTTCAAGTTCGTCTTCAGTTAAAACGATACTCATAGCAGCACCACTTAAAACATAACTTGGTCTGATTAAAACCGGATAACCAACATTTGCTGAAAACTTTTTAGCTTCATTTAGAGTAGTTACCTCAGTCCATTCCGGTTGGTCAATTTCAAGCTTATCGAGGATTTGAGAAAACTTGTGGCGGCTCTCTGCGTTATCGATCTGAACAGGAGATGTCCCTATAATTTTTACCCCGGTAGTGTGCAACTTCATCGCAAGATTGTTTGGCACCTGACCGCCCATTGAAACAATCACACCCTCTGGATCTTCGAGATCGCAAATATCGAGAACCCTTTCCAAAGTCAATTGTTCAAAGTATAGTTTATCACAAATATCATAGTCAGTACTCACAGTTTCCGGATTGCAATTAATCATTATTGATTTGAAGCCGGCACTATTAACGGCCTGAACAGCAGTCACGCAACACCAGTCAAATTCAACTGATGAACCAATCCGGTAAGCTCCACTTCCGATAACAGCTATTTGGTTTTTCTCTCTTACGGATATATCGTGTTCATTTCCATGATAAGTTAAGTAGAGATAATTTGTTTGTGCTGGGTACTCAGCAGCCATCGTATCGATCTGTTTTACAACCGGAAGAACATTTAATGATTTTCGTTTTAGCCTGACTTCGTTTTCGGATGAATGAACCAAATCGGAAATCTGGGAATCTGAAAATCCATTCTGCTTTGCTTCCTTCATTAAAGCGAAATCAATTTCCTGTAATGACTTTTGTTTCAACTTCAATTCGGTTTCAACAACATTTTTCATTTTGAAGAGGAACCACGGGGTGATCTTCGTAAGCTGATGAATCTTTTCAACTGAATATCCTTTTTGGAATGCAACAGCAATCGCGAAAATTCTTTTATCTGTTGGTTGGGATAATTCCTTATCAAGATCCTTAAACTTCAAATCATTGCAAACAAACCCTTTCAATCCAACATCGAGCATTCTAATTGCTTTCTGAAGAACTTCCTCAAAGCTTTTTCCAAGTGACATTACTTCGCCAACAGATTTCATCTCTGAGCCAAGCTGAGTGCTCACCTGCTGGAATTTTTGTAAGTCCCATCTCGGAAATTTTAATGCGACATAATCAAGTGCAGGTTCAAAGCAGGCAGATGTTTCCTGAGTTATACTGTTTTCAACTTCATTAAGTGCATATCCAAGTGCAAGTTTTGTAGCTATAAATGCAAGAGGATATCCTGTTGCTTTTGATGCAAGCGCAGAACTTCGGCTGAGTCTTGCATTCACTTCAATTATTCTATAATCATCTGAATTTGGATCGAGAGCATATTGAATGTTGCATTCACCAATCACACCAATATGCCTGATTAATTTTATTCCAATTGAACGAAGCTTAAAATTTTCTTGTGCAGAAAGTGTTTGAACCGGTGCGATTACAACACTGTCTCCTGTATGAATTCCCATCGGATCAATATTTTCCATTGAACAGATGGTGATGCAGTTATCATACTTATCACGAACTATTTCGTACTCAACTTCCTTCCAGCCGTAAAGAGATTCTTCAATCAAAATC
>CAZLJI010000188.1:0-5524 GCA_964559565.1 uncultured Ignavibacteriaceae bacterium
TTTGGCGGAAGGTTATCTTCAGTGCTCGATATTCAGATGAAGGAAGGCAATGATTACAAGAAATACACCGCACCAGTGATGAATGTTTCTGATTAGCTGTCCGAATAGAACATTATTTTGTAAAATTAAAATTGAATTGTAAGCTTTTTGCGGAAATGGCTCATAATAAAAGCGAAGCATTATTCCCGTGACATACTGAATAACGATGAGCAATGCTGCCATTCCACCCAAACCGAAAGTGCGATTGAAAACTATCGCCTCTTTATTAATTAATTTTGGATGCAGATGGAGAAGTATACCTGCGAATCTTTTGGGCTTAATGTTTTCAGAAGTTAGCACTAAATAATTGCGGAAAATAATTTTGAAAAATTTGCACTGATAACTTACTGAAATAGAACAAACTATTTAATCTGGAAAAATTTTATTCAAATTGGTTTTATGTCGGCAATCAGTCAGTCTTTTTCAATTGAACAATTAAATCTCTCAACTTTTTCTAATTAATAAAAAAAGCGTTGAATTACTTCAACGCCTTTATACAATAACTCAATATTTTTAATTCTGCGGTTTTGACTGCATACTTTCCAGTACTTTATCAATACCTAAAGACGATCCCATTACTGGTGGGAAGTCTTTAAAAGTTGCAAGAAATTCTCCGGTGATCGTTTGTGCTGGTACGAATAACCACATATTATCCGCATACCATCTTAAATACATTCCGGATTTCCAAGAAACTTCAAAAGGATCTGCTCTTAAATTTATGACCAGCGGCCAGGATGGAGTTACACGGAAAGCTTCATTAATGGCTCCTTCCATATATGAAAAATGAAGTTTCCAATTGTTGTATCTTATAGCGTTTAAATTAGCCCCAGCATCAAAATAAAAAATTTCTTTTCTTGGAGCTTCTTTTACCTCACCTTTCCAGAACGGCATCATATTATACCCATCCAGATGAACTTTGAAATTTTTATTTCCTGCCTGATATCCTTTCAGCAATTTTTCTTTTATATCTGGAACACCTGCTGCGGCAAGAATTGTTGGCATCATATCTTCGTGAGAATAAATATTGTTGTCAATTGTTCTGGGTTTAATAACTCCCGGCCAGCGGATAACACAAGGTACTCTAAAACCACCTTCCCAAGTTGTTCCCTTTTCACCGGCAAACGGTGTTGTGCCGCCATCTGGCCAGCTAAATTTTTCAGCGCCGTTATCGGTAGAGTACATAATAATTGTATTATCAATTATCCCGAGGTCTTCAAGTTTCTTAAGAACTACACCAATTTCTTTATCGTGTTCAACCATTCCATCCGGATAAAGTCCAATTCCGGTTACACCATCACTTTCAGGTTTCAGATGAGTCCACACATGCATACGGGTGGCACTTAACCATACAAAAAAAGGTTTACCATCTTTATGAGCTTTTTCGATGAAGGCAAGTGCCGCGTTTGTAAATTCCTCATCAGCTGTTTCCATTCTTTTTCTGGTCATCGGTCCGGTATCTTCAATTCTTCCATCCGAATAAGAATGAAGAACTCCGCGTGGTCCATATTTTTTGTGGAATTCAGGATTTTCCGGATAGTAATAGGTCTCGGGTTCTTCTTCAGCATTGAGGTGATAAAGATTTCCGAAAAATTCATCAAAGCCATGGTTTGTTGGTAACATTTCATCTCTGTCACCGAGATGGTTTTTCCCAAATTGACCTGATGTATATCCAAGTGGTTTTAAAAGTTCAGCTATGGTAGGCTGATTCTCTTTAATACCTTGTTCCGAACCGGGCATGCCAATTGTTAACAAACCTGTTCTGAATGGATGTTGACCAAGGATAAATGCGGCTCTGCCGGCAGTACAAGATTGCTGAGCATACCAGTCGGTGAACATAGCACCTTCTTTAGCAAGCCGGTCAATATTGGGTGTTTGATAACCCATCATTCCATGGCTGTAAGCACTTACATTTGACCAGCCAATATCATCACCCCAAATTATTAGAATATTGGGTTTCTTCTCCTGTGCTATTAGAGACATAAAGGATAAAAGAAATAAAACCAAAAGTATTTTGGTATTCATAATTATTACTTTCTTCATTGATTAATGAAATAGTTGATTAAAAATCGATTTTAACAATAACAATTTTGATATGTGAATCGTTCATTCGAGTTCTGTACTATCTATTGCGAGTAAACTCAACATAAAAAGTTATGCCCTCAACAGCCTGGTAGTAATCGCCGGCGAGCATATCTCGATCCGGAAGATAGTTTAATGTGTATGTTGAACCGGGATAGTTAACATCTCTCAATTCAATAATAATTTTAAGGTTGCCGTAACTTTCCGCCCAACTTGCTTTACCAACATTTATTTGATTTGGATTGAAGTACTGAACTGCAAACGTTCCGTCCTCATTGATTTTTGAAATTGAGATCCTGTATTCAAAATCGGTTCTGATCCAATCTCCGATAAGTACTTGCTTATCTACAACTGATGTAGCCTCAGATTTTTTCTCAGAAGAATTTTGACACGAAAGTATAGTAATTATTAAAATACTTAATGCTGAGAATTTCAATATCGCTGAAGTTCTTTTTATTATTTTCACGAGAATTCTCAATCTCCCAAATTCATCTTGTTTTGTTATTCCTTGCCCTCTAATTGTGCAGCTTTGAATGTGATATTATCTTTAATCGCAAGATTTTCAGTCAATAACCGAAGTAAAAGGTGTTCATTTAATCCTGTAATCTTTTAAGTAAAAATAAAGGATTAATTGCTAAATAGCTTAAAGTAAAAATCTCACCCTGCTAAGGGTAGATATCATTCTAATCTTTTTTCTAATCAACGATAAGCAATTACTAATTTAAGTGTTGCTTAAAATAATTAGTTGATAACTGCAGTTATTTTTAGTAAACTTTCGCAGCAAATTTAAAATAGAATAACACCATGAAAAATAATTTTTTATTATCTTTATTATTATCAGTGAGCTTGTTAATCTTTCCTATACTTTCTCAAACCGAAAATGATACAGAGTTATTAGGCTTGCCGGGCGATAACCTTGACCTTTATGCTGTACTTGATCTTTTTCAAAAATCAAAGACTATTGAGGATTTTGAAAAATCCTTAAATGAAGAAAAAACCGGAATCAATAATCTTGATCTCAATCTGGATAATAAAGTTGATTTCATCAAAGTTGTTACAAAACAAGAGGACAATGACTTTACGTTTATACTGCAGGTTGATGTAACCGAAAAAGAGACACAGGATGTTGCAGTCATATTATTATCGAAGGATGAAAATGACAAAGTTACAATGCAAATTGTCGGAGATGTAGATTTGTATGGCAAAGATTATGTGATAGAACCAAAACCTCCAGTTACTGTTAATCCTGGGTATGTCGGTAACAAAACTGATACAGTGAAAGTTGATGCACCGACTACTGTTGTAGTAGTTGAATCGGCTCCAATAGTTCAATATGTTTATTCACCTGTGTATGTGCCTTATTATCCTCCATATACTTACGCATATCCTCCGCCTTATTTCCGAGCATTTGCAGTAGTTGCAATTGGCGTTTATCGTCATAACAATTATTATTATCATGGTGGTTACCATGGTGGATATGGAGGTACAGTTGTTGTTCACAATACAAATAATTTTAATAATTATAATAATTCCAGGAATAGGTCCAATACTGTGAACCATAATAAGGCTAATGGAAATTATAATAGGAATAATAATTCAAATAACAGGAATAACGTTTCAAATAATAAGAGCAACGTATCGAATAACAGGAACAACGTCTCTAATAATAAGAGCAATGTTTCGAATAATAGGAACAACGTCTCAAATAATAAAAGCAACGTTTCGAATAACAGGAATAATGTTTCAAATAATAAGTCCAAAGGAACCTCAACAACAAAGAAGTCAACAATGAATCAGACAAAGGGGTCATCGCGTTCAAGAAGTGGTGGAAATTTTAGTGGCGGCGGTTCCAGAGGTGGTGGTGGTGGTAGAAGAAGGTAACCTTCGCTCATTTAGATATTATACCATAAATTAAAAAGAGCCTAACCTAATAGAGGTTGGCTCCTTTAAAGCTTGTTGGTTGTCTTTTAATCCAGTGGCATGTCTGAAGCACTCATTTCCCTGACACAGACATATTTCCCATCTCTCTTTTCAAAAAGAACCATATAATTCCCGGTATTTACAGCAGTATTAGTAGAGTCAACTACTTTATAATAACCGATCTCAACCACCTGGTTTCCATCATTAGATACAAAAACTTCGTTTGTCGTAAACGAAATTTTATTGGATTGAGAATCTTGATCTAAGTCAGCGAACAAATATTCAACAATCGCTTCTTTGCCTACTAATGGTGGTCTGTTTTGAGCAAAGCTAATAGCATCATCGGCATAGTAGCCAATAGACTTTGCAATTCCAGAATTATAAGTCTCAGCAAATTCATTTTCTTTTGCTTGAATTTCTTTTTTGATTTGTTCTTTGTCAATTACTACTTCAGAAGTTTCTGTTTTTTTTGTATCACAGGCAGATAGTAATGACATCAAACATAATAAAGTGGCGAGAGCAATTTTGGTTTTCATAATTATATTGTTTTTAATTTATGTATTAGGAATTGTTTTATTCACTTGATTTAATTTACCCAATAAAAAGTTTTATTCAACTCTATATTTCTAAAATATTAATCCTCTTCTCAATCATAATTTTTTATTTGTGCCCGGAGTTGGGAACCATTTTTCTTTAGGAACTACTTTTGGTTCTGCAGGATCGCCTTCGTAAGCAGGAGTCATTATCTGTACACCATTTTCATTAAAAACATCTAAAATATTTTGATGCAGAGCAGAATATATAAGCATCATTTTATTAGGGTTATCGCAATATGAATTTATCTCATAAGTTATGGCAAAATCTCCGAGCGATTTCTGCAATACAAAAGGCGGCGGTTCTTTCAATAATCCTTCTGTGCGATCAGCTGCTGATTTTAACATTTCTTCAACCAGTCTCCAGGGAGTCTCGTAACCTATTCCCACAGTTGTGTGCAGGATAAGACCATGCTGCTTTGCTAGTGAACTGTAATTAATTACATTGCTGTTTATTAATGATGAATTCGGAATTATTATTTCTTCATTTTTTAAGGAACGCAAACGCGTGACATATAACTTCATATCAACTACATCACCAAAAGAATCATCGATTTTTATCCTGTCACCAATTTTAAAAGCTCTCCTGTATGTTAAGCTGTATCCTGCAATGATATTACTTATAAATGATGATGAGCCGATAGAGAACATTATTCCGAGGAGAACAGAAACTCCTTTAAATGCATCCGATTCCGAGCCCGGGATGTAAGGATATGCAATAACAAAGGCAAGTATAATTATAAGGAATCGTACTATTTTATAAGTTGGTAATGACCATTCCGAATCGAAGTTCGCAAATGTTATTGTTCCCTGGCTCACACCGGCAAAAAACAATTTTATCAGCTTGATTAAATAACGGATTACAAAAAAGAGTACAATTAAAAAAATGATGT
>CAZLJI010000189.1:0-5522 GCA_964559565.1 uncultured Ignavibacteriaceae bacterium
CTGTTTTTAGGCTATCAGAATAATAAGGCTTTCCGTATTGGAGCTGAGTCATTTCTACAGATTACTTATAATGATCTTATTCAATCTGAAGAGACAGATTATTTAATTCAAAACCGTAATGCACTCGGTGTTTCCTTATTTGGTTGGTACAAATTCAATGAACTGCTCGTTGGAATAGGCAGATACGATTATTTTGACCCGAATATCTCAGTCGATTTCAAAGGAGATTCACGAAATTATTTTATCTTGGGATTAAGTTTTATTTTGCATGAAAAAGTGACAATAACACCCAACTTACAATTAGAAACTTTTGAACAACCTGTGGATGGAATATCAATTGATCCTTCACTAACTGGCAGGATAACATTTTATTATGAATTCCTCTAAAAATTTTTGATTTATTATTTTTGTGTAAAGAATGGAAGAAAAAGATTTTTTCGCTAAATCAACTAATTCAAAGTACGCTAAAAAGATTAATAAGTTTACCCGTGTAAAAGAATCAGCCATTAAATTCTTTTTTGCTGTAAACGGAACTATGGCTTTGATCTTTATTATCCTGATATTCATTTTTCTTTTTAAGGAAGGATTTAAAGCACTTGATCATATTGGTTTGCTGGATTTTCTTTATCTGGATAGAACTGATGCATCAGGATCCGTTGAAAGAGTTTTTCAATGGTATCCTACATCAGAGGAACCTCGATACTCGTTAATTCCGTTATTAATAGGAACATTTTTAACTGCTTTTCCAGCTACAGTTATTTCCTCGCTGCTTGGTGTCGGTGCTGGTATTTATTTATCTGAAGTTGCTAATCCAAAACTCAAAGAGTTCCTGAAACCAATGATTGAGCTATTTGCAGGTATACCAACTGTAGTACTTGGATTTGTTATGCTTGTGGTTGGTGCAAGTTTTTTTAATGATCTTCTGCATCCGGCAAACAGGTTGAATGCTTTTGTCGCCTCGCTGGGTTTATCATTTGTAATTATTCCAATTATTGCTTCTCTGACTGAAGATGCACTTCATTCGATACCCAATGATCTAAGGATGGCTTCTTATGGTTTAGGAGCGACCAAATGGCAAACAATCAGCAAAGTAATTTTACCTGCAGCTTTCAGCGGTGTCTCAGCAAGTATTATTCTAGGTTTTGGAAGAGCAATTGGAGAAACGATGATAGTTCTTATGTGTGCAGGAAATGCCGCCAACTTAACCACTAATATTTTCTTGAGTGTACGAACGATGACTGCAACAATTGCTGCTGAAATGGGAGAGGTGTCACAAGGTTCTGATCACTATTACTCTTTATTCTTTATTGGTATTGTTCTATGTACTTGTACTTTTTTCCTTAATCTTATCGCTGAAATTATAATCAACAGAATGAGAAAGAAAAATACTTTTTAGCAAAGAATGAAATGGAACTGAAGAAAAGAAAAAAAGATTTTTCCGGGTTTATCTCCTTGGGGATTGTAAGAATAATGTTCTTCCTCCTTGTTTTTATTTTAATTCTGCTGCTTGGTAAGATTTTTATCGAGGGTATTGGGGTAATTTCTCTCGAATTTCTGATTGATGAACCTAAAAATAATATGACTGAAGGAGGAATTGGTCCGGCAATTTTCGGCACAATTGCAGTTACTTTATTAATGGTTTTGTTTGCTGTTCCACTCGGAGTTTGTTCAGCAATTTATTTAAATGAGTTTGCTAAGGATACTTTTTTTACACGCATAATACGTACATCCATAAACAATCTTGCTGGAGTTCCATCAATAGTCTTTGGTTTATTCGGTCTGGGGTTTTTCATACTGTTTATCGGTCAGAGTCTTGATGAAGTTTTGCAAACAGGATTACTCTTTGGACAGCCAGCCTTGCTGTGGGCATCTGCAACGCTAGCTGTCCTGGTTCTTCCAATTGTAATCGTATCTACGCTTGAGGCACTTAACTCAGTTCCAAAATCTCATCGGGATGCTTCTTACGGATTGGGTGCAACAAAATGGCAAACAATTAAAAATGTTGTTCTTCCACAAGCCAGACCAGGTATATTAACCGGTACTATCCTGGCAATAAGCCGTGGCGCAGGGGAAACTGCCCCAATATTATTTCTCGGCGCAGCATTTTTCCTGCCAAGCCTGCCGATAGCTGATTTATGTATTGGTGATTATTGTATTCCTATGATAAATCCAACTGAACAATTCATGTATCTGGCATATCATATTTTTATTATGGCTACGCAATCCTCCAATCCAACCGAGACGTTGCCATTGCAGTATGGATCGACACTTGTATTAATAGTATTAACGTTTTTGTTGAATATTACCGCGATAATTTTCCGGTATCGTTTCAGAAAAAGTTTAGGAAGATTATAATATTTTAAAGCATAATAACTTATGAAAGAAATAAAGATAGTTGTAAATAATTTAAACCTGTATTATGGGGAGAAGCAGGCATTAAAAAATATTACTTTAGATATACCCGAGAAAAGAGTCACAGCTTTCATCGGTCCATCCGGCTGTGGTAAGTCAACTTTCCTGAGAGTTCTCAACAGGATGAATGACCTGATCGAGCACGTTAAAACAGACGGTGAAGTTTTTATTGACGGAGTCAATATTTATGATAAATCTCTTGACGTTGTAAATCTCAGGAAAAATGTCGGGATGGTATTTCAGAAGTCAAATCTATTTCCTAAATCCATATACGAAAATATTGTTTATGGTCCCAAGATAAATGGAATCAGAGATAAAAAACTTCTGGATGAAATTGTTGAAAAAACTTTAAATCAGGCAGCAATCTGGGATGAGGCGAAGGATCGTTTGAACGAAAATGCTTTAAGTCTTTCAGGCGGGCAGCAGCAAAGATTATGTATTGCACGAGCACTAGCAGTAGAACCCGAAATAATCCTGATGGACGAACCAGCAAGTGCATTAGATCCGCTTTCAACAGCTAAAATTGAAGAACTTATTCACGACTTAAAAAAGCAATATACAATAGTTATTGTAACTCATAATATGCAACAGGCTGCAAGAGTAAGCGACCAAACTGCATTCTTTTATCTCGGCGAACTGATTGAGTTCGATCGTACGACTAAAATATTTACAAATCCCTCAAAGAAGCAGACTGAGGATTATGTAACCGGAAGATTCGGTTAAGTTTATATTCAAATATTAAATCTTAAGGAGAAGTGATGGAGAGATTATTAGACGAGCATATGGAGAAATTAAAAACAAGAGTAATCAAAATGTGCAGCCTTGTTGATGAACAGGTTCAAGCGGCAATCAAATCAGTTGAAGATGAGGATCTGGAACTGGCAAAACAAGTAATCGAAAAAGATAATAAAGTTGATAAATATGATAATAAGATTGACAAAATCTGCCAGAAGATATTTGCATTAACACAGCCGGTTGCAATGGATCTGCGCTTGATTATGTCTTCTTTAACAATTAATAATAATCTTGAGCGTATAGGAGATATTGCTGTTAATATTGCTGAATATATTATTATGATAAAAAAGAGACCTGATTTTTATAATCAGACTAAACTCGAAGAGATGTTCAAAGTTGTAAAACATATGCTCAAAGATGCGATCGACTCTTACATAACTGGTAATGAAATACTTGCAAAATCGGTAATTCAGGAAGATGATGTACTGGATAAGTTAAATTTAGATAACCATAAAATATTTATCGACATTATGAAGCAGAGCCCGGATAATATTGAACCTGCAGTAGCACTGCTGGTTATGTCCAGACAATTAGAAAGATTAGGTGACCATTGCACAAACATTGCCGAAGATGTTTTCTTTATTGTTGAGGCGCGTCTGATAAAACATAAGTATGAAAAATTCCTGTTCTCTGATGATAAAGAAGATAATGAGGAGTAACAGTTCTTTAGATTCTTTTTATCCAGGTAATCTCTTTCAATTGAATAATTCTACTTTATGTCACTCATTAACTTTACTGGTTATCAATTAAGATAATTAAATGAAGTTAATATTAATCTCTTTGACCTTTCTGCTTATTGCGAGCTGCAGTTTTAAACAAATTGAAGATGCACGCATAATAATTAAAGGCTCCGATTCCATGCTGTTACTCACTGAGAACCTCGCTCAGGAATATATGAAACTGAATCCAGGAATTTCAATTTATGTTTACGGCGGCGGAACTGCGGCAGGTATCAAATCATTAATCAGCGGTGATATTGATATTTGTACTGCCTCAAGAAACTTAAAACCGGATGAGGCTAAATCTCTTGCTGAGTACTATGGAAGTGTTGGGCTTTTTTACCTGATAGCTAAAGATGCTCTGAGTATTTATGTTAATCAAAATAATCCGGTTAAAGATTTAAAACTAAGTGAACTGAAAAATATTTTTGAGTGTAAGGTTACAAACTGGAACGTGTTAGGTGGAAAGCTTCAAAAAATAATTCCTGTTATTCGAAACTTGAATTCTGGGACCCATTTATATTTTAAAGATCACGTACTCGAAGGATCTGAATACTGTGATGATGCCGTAGTCATACCTACTACTCCGGAAATAATTGATTTTGTAGAAAAAAATGAAAACGCAATTGGATATGGCAGCATTGGTTATCAAGGAAATGTTGTTCGTGCAAGAATAGAAGGAGTTGAGCCTTCGGAAGCAAATGCAAGAAACGATACTTACCCGATAACACGATATCTGCATTTTTTTACAACCAATGTTCCGAAGGGAATAGTAAAAAATTTTATCGATTGGGTTTTATCACCTGATGGCCAGAGAGTTGTTAAACAATCTGGTTTTATTCCACTGTGGGAAGTTGCTTACTAATTGGCTTAGATTTTTGCCTCATTATCCTGCTTCTTAACATAAACTTAAAGTTAACTTAACCTTATCTTAATTCTTCCACTACTTCATTTTATTACATTTGAGTGCAATTAAATAAAATTATTTCGATAATGACATTCAAAGAACTATTTCACCTCGATAATTTCTTTCATAAGATAAAATTGGATCATTCAGAAAAAATATCTTCTGTCGAGCAGGAGAAAGACATAAATTATGAAAAGAAAAGAGATGATGATAAATTTTATCCTAATGAATGGAATCAGGAGTACGAGTTGATTTATCTGTCTTACATTTTAGAGAAGTGATTATTTTTCTTTCCTGGCTACTTCTCACTATCAGGCTAACAAAGCAGCATTAATCAGATTCAGATGTGCATTCTTAAAACCAGTATCTGGTTCGTTTTTAAGTTTATCTGGAAAATCTATTGATTGAATATCTACCTCAATTTTTCCCTTAGCGATTGTCAGATAATTTATTTTCATAGTATGCTTATTGCTTCTGATTGTTGCGCCTGCATTTAAGAATCTTACGTTTTTTCGAAAATATTCCTTTGATTCGTGAACGTGGCCATGTAGAACAATGTCGACATTAAATTCTCTGAATAAATTGAAAAGTCTTCGTTTACCCTTAAGCTTCATTGTCTGTTTCTCTATACCTGACCAGATACTTCCGAATGTACTTTTTGCATCATTCTTAAGTTTATTGAAATGGTG